>JAQGKG010000378.1 GCA_028290245.1 Devosia sp.
CGGCGCCCGCCTTGGTCTGCACCAGCGCGGACTTGATCATCACCGCAACCGTTTCGTCATTGAGGATTTCGCCGTCCCGCACCAGCCCGTCTTGCCCGTCGCTGGAATATTCGTCCAGCGCCACGTCAGCGATCAGCCCGATCTCCGGCACAGCACTCTTGATGGCACTCAAAGCCCGGCACATCAGGTTGTCTGGATTATACGCTTCGGCCCCATTGCTGCTGCGCAAATGGTCCGGCGTATTGGGAAACAGCGCCAGCGCCGGAATGCCCGCATCGCGCGCTGCCTTGGCAGCTTCGACGCAAAGATCGACGCTCAGCCGCTCGACACCCGGCATGGTGCGGATCTGCGTTTTCTCGTTGTGCCCATCGATGACGAACAGCGGCCAGATCAGGTCGGACGGCGTCAGCACGCTTTCGCGCACCATGGCGCGGCTCCACGCGGTGCGGCGGCTGCGGCGCAGGCGGCGACCGCCGAGGAAGTCCATGTCGTGCTTGTGCCAGGTCTCGGCCATGGGACGGCTCCTTGTGTTGAGCCTTCGTTTATCAGCGGCAGACGCTCCATCCAAGCTCCCGCTTGTCGCATCCCTCGCGCAAGGGTAGAAACCTGCCATGGATTTTAACTCCCAGCCTATCGGCATCTACATCCGCGTCGTCGCGATCATCAGCCTTATGCTCGGCCTCAACGATGCCGCGCGCCTGCTCGGTGTGGGCCTGGGCGACGTCAGCCCAGTTGCTACCATGGGCATGACCGGCTTCGTCTATCTCGGCATATTTGGCCTGTCGCGACTGTTCGCGGCCGTTGGTCTTTGGATCAAGGCCAGTTGGGGAGCCGTGCTGCTGGTGGGGGCAACATCCGTAGAACTGGCTCTCTATCTGTTCGGTAACACCGACGTCCGCATGTCCGCCCTGGGTTTTGCCGTGAGGCTCGTGCTGCTAGCGTCCATCCTCATCATATTCATCCTGTTGATCCGGCTGCAACGCGCCCGCGCCGCCGACTAGCCAGACGGTGCCGGGGGCGTTTACACCCTCGTAAGGTTACAAATTTATGCACCGGTGTAACGAAGAATAAAGCCAAATTATCATTGCATTCCAGTAAGATGCTCTTAATCACGCCACTTAGGGTGATCTTAGTCCACACGCCGTAGTTTGGCCTCATGAGATGCGAAAAGTCGCACAGACTGCAAAACAGTGAGGCACAAATGGCAATCAAATCCAACGCAGCCGAGGCCATGGTTTCGGAACGTCCCAAGAGCCTGAAGCCGCTTTATCTGGAAGCTGTTTCCCGTGTAGAGCGTTTGCACCGTCGGCTCCTCGACCTGATCAAGGACGAGTTTGACCGTATGGGCTGGGATGACATCAATCCTGTTCAAGCACTGCTGATGTTCAACATCGGCGATGCCGAGCTCACCGCTGGCGAGCTGCGCTCCCGCGGCTACTACCTGGGCTCGAACGTCTCTTATAATCTCAAGAAGCTGGTCGAAACCGGCTACATCTTCCAGGAGCGCTCGCGTTCCGACCGCCGCTCGGTCCGCATCAAGCTGACCCCCAAGGGCGAAGAAGTAGCTGAAGTCATCGACGAGCTTTATGATCGCCACCTCAAGTCGATCGACAAGGTCGGCGGCCTGGGTGACGACGAGTTCGAAGGCCTAAACAAGGCTCTCGCCCGTCTCGAGCGCTTCTGGGTCGACCAGATCCTCTACAAGCTCTAAGTACGGAACAGCGGCGCATCTGTTGCGGCTGCGCCACATCCGAACGCAAACGCCGGTCCTTGGGGCCGGCGTTCACATTTGCGCCGCAAATCAAAGTGATTGAGCTCATTACGTGGTTTGAAACCATTTCCCGACTATTCTTGGTTCACGAATTCTCAAGAGGGTTCACATGCGGTTGACCGCGTTGTGAGCCATTGAGCGGGATGGTAAAAACTGCCCTTGTTTGGCAGCCAGCAATTTCGGGTGAGACTACATGCGGCTCAATAGACGTTCTCTGCTCCGGTATACGGCCATGGCCGGCGCATCTCTGGCAATGCCCGCGGTAGTTCGCGGCCAAGAATCCATTTTCGATATGATGAACCGCGGCAATGTGCTGCGGAACGCCGACAAGGATGGCAATACGGCTGCGGCACAAGCCCTCATCGCCACCAATGAGCCGATCCTGTCGTTCGACACGGTCCACAATCTGCAGCTTGCCATCTCGCAATACGAGCCATTCGTGGCCAATGGCGGTTGGGAAGAAGTGCCACAGGAAGCTTTCCGCTTGCTGGTCGGCCAATCTGGGGCCGCGGTTATCCAGCTCAAGCGTCGCCTGATTGCCTCCGGCGATATGGTTCTGCTGCCCAACATCAACGATTCGTTCGATGAGGACACTGATCGCGGCGTACGTACTTTCCAGGCGCGGCATGGCCTGATCGTCAACGGTCAAGTCGATGAGCCGACCTGGTACGCGCTCAATGTGCCGGCAGCGACCCGCCTGCAGCAGCTCTATCTGAACTTTACCCGGGTCCAGGCCATGGCGCCGAACCTTAGCCCGCGTTACGTCGTGGTCAACATTCCGGCTGCCACCATCGAGGCGGTGAATGACGGTATGGTCGAGCAGCGCCACACAGCGGTTGTTGGCCGCGTCGAGCGCGCCACGCCGATCATGGCGTCCAAAGTTAGCCAGATCAACTTCAACCCCTACTGGCATGTGCCCAAGTCGCTGGTTCGTCAGGATCTGACGAAGTACATGCAGGAAAATCCGAACTACCTGGCTGAGCAGAATATTTTTATCTATGACGGCTCGAGCAATAAGGTTGATCCGGCATCGATCGACTGGGCCAACATCACCGATCAGCAGGTGAACTATATGTACCGCCAGGAGCCTGGCGCAGCCAACTCCATGGGCCACTGCAAGATCAATTTCTTCAACCCCTATGATTGCTACCTGCACGACACGCCGTCCAAGGCGCTGTTTGGCGAAAATGCGCGCTTCCATTCCTCGGGCTGTGTTCGCGTCGAAGGCGTCAACGGGCTGGTCAACTGGCTGCTGCGTGACAATGGCGACTGGGACCAGACCAAGGTCGACACCACCTTCGAGTCGCTTCAGCGCCTCGATGTCGAGTGCAAGGCGCGCGTGCCACTGCTGACCACATACATTACAGCCTGGGCCAATCGTCAGGGCACGGTCAGCTTCCGCGACGACGACTATCAGTTCGACGCCCAGGGCAAGGTCAGCTTCGAGCAGGCCTAAGCTTCAAGCGATAGAAACAGAAACGCCCTCCTCATGGAGGGCGTTTTCTTTTGAGCTGCAGAGAATCTTGCTAAAGTAGCGGGTAGGGGGCTGCCATGGCTGACGGTGATGTCTATTTCGAGTTCGTGCAGGTCGGCCAGCAGATGCGGGTTGCCGCGATTGATGCTGCAACAGGCATCGAAGTCATCGTCATAACGCCCGTTTCAGCAAGCAAGCATCAGATGCAGCAGATGGGTCTCGCCAAGCTCCGAAAAAGGCTCGGCGCCCCGACTGTCCAGCCAGAGGCGCCGAAACGTCTGTTTTAGCTATGGGTTACAGGTTGCAGCGGTGGCGAGCGCCATCGAAGCCCATGAAGGTGTCGCTACGCTCGTCGTACGACCGATAGCGGGCGTAGCACGCATCGACATGGTTATTGGAACTGCGGCCGACGACCCGATCGCCGCCATTACGGTTATTGTTGCCGTTAGCAATCGCACCGCCAATGATCGCGCCGAATGCTGCGCCGAAAATGCCGGCTGCCAATGGATCGAGGTCGCTGCGGCGGTTGTTGTAGAAACGATCATAGTCGCGCTGGCGCCAGTTTCCGCCGTAATACCCGCGGCAGTCATAGTCGTTTGGGTAGCGGTCGCAATAGGTCTCAATGACCTGTTGGCGCTGGCCAAAGCTAAGCGTTACGTTCTGCGCCTGCGCGGGCACGATCGAGGATACGGCGATAGTTGCCGCCATTGCTGCTGTAACAAGTCCATTCTTCATGAGGTTCATCTGCGTGGCTCCTGCCGAAAACGGCCCCTTACAGCCAACAATGCTGTTTGATGCAGCAGAGTTGCTTTCTCGCTGGCCTTTTTCTCCTAGACCCGCACGACCCCTTTCCCTCGTCGACATTCTGCGGCATAATTCGCTTGTTCGCGCTACTGGCGAGAGAGATGGTGTACCATCGGGGACCGCGGACCGAAGACTGCCGCTCGCCTGGGCACCCATCCGCACTCACGGGAGCCCCATGTTTTCAGCACCATTATCCCGGCCTTGGAATCGCACGTTGCGACGTGTTAAGGCCACAGCCATGCAATTCCACTTCGTCGAACGCGAGGTTACGACCCTATGACCACCACGACTTCATCCTCGCTGTTCCCAAACTTTTTTACCAATTCCGTCAGCCAGACCGATCCTGAACTGGCTGCGGCGCTCAAGAACGAACTCGGTCGTCAGCAGAACGAAATCGAGCTGATCGCCTCCGAGAACATCGTCTCGCAGGCGGTGCTGGACGCGCAGGGCTCCGTGCTCACCAACAAGTATGCCGAAGGCTACCCTGGCCGCCGCTATTATGGCGGCTGCGAGTTTGTCGACGTTGCCGAAACGCTTGCCATCGAGCGCGCCAAGGAACTGTTCGGCGTCGCTTATGCTAACGTGCAGCCAAATTCCGGCTCGCAGGCCAATCAGGGCGTCTACCAGGCGCTGATCCAGCCCGGCGATACTATCCTCGGCATGTCGCTCGACGCTGGTGGTCACCTGACCCATGGCGCCAAGCCAAACCAGTCCGGCAAGTGGTTCAATGCCATTCAGTATGGCCTGCGCAAGCAGGACGGCCTGGTCGATATGGATCAGGTTCGCCAGCTCGCTCGCGAACACAAGCCCAAGATGATCATCGCAGGCTTCTCGGCCTATTCGCGTGTCATGGACTGGGCTGAATTCCGCGCAATTGCCGATGAGGTTGGCGCGATTCTCTTCGTCGACATGGCCCATGTTGCAGGCCTCGTTGCTGGCGGTGTTTATCCCAGCCCGTTCCCGCATGCCCATGTCGCATCGACCACGACCCACAAGACCCTACGCGGTCCGCGCGGCGGCCTGATCCTCACCAATGACGAGGACATCGCCAAGAAGATCAATTCGGCGATTTTCCCCGGCATCCAGGGCGGCCCGTTGATGCATGTCATCGCCGCCAAGGCGGTGGCGTTCAAGGAAGCGCTACAGCCTGAGTTCAAGGCTTACGCGGCCCAGGTCGTGGCCAATGCCAAGGTGCTGGCCGAGACGCTGGTCAAGGGCGGCGTCGATATCGTCAGCAAGGGTACCGACAATCACTTGATGCTGGTCGATCTGCGCCCCAAGGGCCTGACCGGCAAGGCGACCGAAAAGGCGCTCGAACGCGCCCATATCACTTGCAACAAGAATGCCGTGCCGTTCGATCCGGAAAAGCCGGCCATTACCTCGGGCATTCGCCTCGGCACGCCTGCCGGTACATCGCGCGGTTTCGGCGAGGCCGAGTTCAAGCTGATCGGCGAGTTGATCATCGAAGTGCTCGATGGCCTCAAGGAAAACGGCGGCGAGAATAATGGCGCTGTTGAAGCGCAGGTCCGCGACAAGGTGAAGACCCTCACCGACCGCTTCCCGATCTACGGCTTCTAAGGACCCCTCATGCGCTGTCCCTATTGCGGAAATGACGATACGCAGGTCAAGGACAGCCGGCCCACCGAGGATTCCGGTGCAATTCGACGTCGCCGCGTCTGTAACGGATGCGGCGGCCGCTTCACCACCTTCGAGCGCGTGCAGTTGCGCGAGCTTACTGTGGTCAAGAAGAGTGGCCGCAAGGTACCCTTCGATCGCGAAAAGCTGGCCCGTTCGGTCTACACGGCACTGCGCAAGCGGGCCGTCGAGACCGATCGCATCGAACGCATGATCTCCGGCATCGTCCGCCAGCTCGAAAGCCTGGGCGATGTCGAAGTCACCTCCGACCAGATCGGCGAATATGTTATGGAGGGCCTTAAGGGCCTCGATGACGTGGCCTTCGTGCGCTTCGCCTCGGTCTACAAGAACTTCTCTGCCGCCGACGATTTCCGCAACTTTCTGGCTGCACTTGCCGAAGGGCAGGGCACCCTGCGCGACGACGAGTGAACGAGCTTTCCCCCGACGACAAGCGCTGGCTCGATGCCGCTGCGCGCTACGCGGCGCCATTTGCCGGAACGACGGGGGATAGTCCTGCCGTTGCCGCACTCGTTGTTCAGCCCCAGTCGCAGACGCTGGTGACCCGCGCGGTAACGGCCAAGGGCGGTCGTCCGCATGCCGAGGCACAGGCAATCGAGGCGGCTGGCTATGAGGCTGCGGGTTGCACACTTTACGTGACGCTCGAGCCCTGCAATGCCTGGGGCCGCACGCCCCCTTGCGTCGATGCGATCATCCGCTCCGGCATCATGCGCGTTGTTATCGGCGCTGCCGATCCACGTCATGCCGGCAGCGCCGCCCTGCTCGAGTCGGCAGGCATCGAAACAGTCATTGCCGATCATGCGCCCTCGCTGGCGCTGCATGCAGGCCACCTGCTGCGCCAAACAGCCGAGCGACCGTTTGTCACCGTTGCCCTGGCACTATCCTCCGATGGCCGTATCGACCGCAGCGACGAGGCGAAAACCTCTCTGCTGGGGCCTGGGGCGCGTGACTGGATTGGGATGCTGCGGGCACGGTCGGACGCCATCCTCGTCGGAGCGGCGGGGGCCAGGAACGATCCAGATTTGACGGTGAAGCTGCCCGGCCTCGCCAGACGGACGCCATTGCGCGTCGTGCTGTCCGGCGCCACCGGTGTCGATCGCCGGATGAATCTGATTGGTGGCTTTTCCGGCTACCGCACTGCAATTATTGCAGAAACATCGGTCGCCGTGGATGCGCCTGTATCCGTGGAAACGATCCGCGTCACCGGCAAGCAAGGTCGCCCCGATTTGAAGCTCGCTTTGGCAGCGTTAGGAAACGAGGGCGTCCAGAATCTTCTCGTCGAGCCCGGCCAGCGCCTGTTGGCAGCCTTGCTGGAAGCCGATCTAGTGGACGCAGTGGCGCTGATCACCACACCGGGCTCACTTGGCGAGGCCGGCATGCTGGCCAGTCCGGATGGTCTGATTACCGAGCTTTTGGCTGCGGCGGGGCTAGTCGAACTGGAGCGGCAGCACCTTGGCGCCGATACACTGGTTCGTTACGGGCGACCTTGGACGCCAGTTTGAGTTGAACTTCCCCTCGTGGGAGATTATGGGGTTGCGACGCCCCGAGTGGCAGCGTGGCGCCGAGCCGCCCAATGAAGATGAAAGCAGTCATGGCCGACGCCCCCAAACGCGACCCCCAAATCGAACGTCCTGCCAACCAGCGCGGGGCAGCCCGTTTTGCCGCAGTGCAGGCGCTCTACCAAATGGATGTGGGCCGCGCGACCCTCGAAGACACGCTGGCCCAGTTCGGCGCGTTCCATCTGGGCCGTGAGATCGAGGGTGAGCAGTACCTTCCGGCAGATGCCGATTTCTTCAAGCAGATCGTCTCAGGCGTCACCAAGCACCAGCTTGAGATCGACCCGGCCGTCGATCGTGCCCTGTCCGACGGTTGGCCGGTTGAGCGCGTCGACGCTACCTTGCGGGCTATCCTGCGTGCAGCCGCGTTTGAGCTGCTGCGTCGCAAGGACATTCCGCCACGGGTTGTGATCACCGAATATGTCGACGTGACCAAGGCGTTCTACGAGGACGACGCCCCGGGCCTGGTCAATGCGACGCTGGACGCCATCGCGCGCGAAGCCGGCTCTAACCTGACTGAGACTCGCTAGCGTTTGAGCCTAACGCGGGCAACTTTTCGTCCTGCCAATCTTCCTCGGCAGCGCCGTCGCCGCCTTGGGCATTCACCGCCTTTACCGCGTATTCAGCAGCATGGGCTGCGTGGGTTGGCACATGTGCGGTAGCGGCTGCATGGCCCGCAGCCCGCGCTGCCTGTCGCGCCGCATCGGTACTGGCTTCTCGCGCGGCAGCATGAGCGTCCAGGGCGAACTGTCGCGCCGCAACCATGCTCAGCTTCTCCTTTGCCCAGCGCCGAGCGGCCGATATGGCCTCGCGCGGACGCTTGTCAGTGGGATGCGCTGCTTCGAACAGCGGCAGCACGCGCTCGGCGCATTCCGCCGCCCAAAGAGCCAGGGCATGGTGATCGGCGCTATCTTTTTGCATATGGGTTCCTAAACAAAAGAGGCCCCGGTTGCCCGGGGCCTCTGAATGACCAAGGCCTGAGGCCTTAGAAGCTCTTGAGGATCGAATCGATGAAGCTGCGGTCTTCGCCAAATGACTCGGTGCGACGGGTCTCGACCGTGACGGTCTTGCCGTCCTGCAACCCATAGACCGCCTTGTCGATGACCTTCTTGTTCTTGTCGAAATAGATGACGAGAACAGTGCGCGAGTCGGTCATGGTCAGGCCGAACGCCGTCTGGCGTACCTTGGTCTCGACATAATAGAATGCAGATTGGTCGCCGAAGGTGTTGGTCGACTGGGGCGAACCCAGAACCAGCGTCACCAGCTCCTGGCTCTGGCCGGGCCGGATCTGGGCCATGGCGCTGTCGGAAATTTCATAGCCCTGGGTGCGCGATGTTACCAGTGCCGTACTGCTGGTCGAACAGGCTGCCAAGGCAGTCGCGAGCAGGGCGGCAGCGACGAGCGGCACAAATTTACCGGAGGCAGTACGCAAGGGCATGAATTTGACTTTCCCGATGGCTCTCGACTATAGGCACGACAACAAGGCTGCGGCCCTTGTAGCCGCCGGAATGTGTAGCTGCCAACTTGTCCGTCTGGCAAGCTGGCATTGGTCCGGCGAAACTGTTTGCCACTTCAAAGGCCGATCAAGATGCTGAGCGCAAACCCATGATCCTGTCCCTGTTTCGCAAGAACACTGCCACCGAACCCGTTTACGCCGTCTATAGCGCTATTGTGGCGCAATCCCGGCAACCCATTTTCTACGCGTATTGGGGCGTTCCCGACACTGTAACGGGCCGTTTCGACATGATCAGCCTGCATATGGCTCTGCTGTTCCGCCGCCTGCGTGCCGAATCCGGTGCGCAGAAGGATTTCAGCCAGGCCGTGTTCGACCTGTTCTTCAAGGATATGGATCAATCGCTGCGCGAAATGGGTGTGGGCGACCTCGGCGTCCCGAAACGCATCCAGAAGATGGGCAATATCTTCTTTGGCCTGCTCGCCGCGATGAACGAGGCGATGGATCGCAACGATGCTGTCGCGCTTGAAGGCGTGCTGGCGCGCAATATCTTCAGCGAGGAAACAGCCCAGCATGGCGGTTCGCTCGCGCAATATCTACTGGCCGAAGATCGTGTGCTGTCGGGCCAGCCTGCCCAAGCAATTACCGGTGGCACCTTAAACTTCGAGGTTGCAGCGTGACCGAAGCTCCGCTTTTCGACGCCATTGTTCGTATCGATCGCCTGCCGGCAACCGGCCGCGAGATCAAGGTTTCGCTCGACGAGCCAACCCGTGCTGCGCTCGCCATCGAGCTCAAGCTCAGCGCAATTGACTCCTTTGAAGCCACTCTCGTGGTGGCCCCGCTCCGCGGCGGCATTCGGGCGCTGGGCCGGCTGGTCGCCGACATCGTGCAGCCCTCGGTCGTGACCTTCGAGCCTGTCGGGCAACATGTCGATGAGGTTGTCGATCGCGTCTTTCTGCCCGAGCCGCATGGCTACCAGAAGCCGACGCCGGGTTCGGAGCTGTTTGTCGATCTGGAAGACGATGACTTTCCCGATCATATCGATGGTCCCGAAGTCGACCTGAGCGCCTTGCTGATCGAAACTTTGGCCCTCGCTATCGATCCCTATCCACGACACGCTGACGAAAGCCTCGATTCTCTTGGTATCGACCTTGGAAAAGAGCCGCCGGGTCCGTTTGCGGGTCTAGAAAAGCTCAAGAAGTCCACCGATAGTGAAAGCTAAGGTCAAGCTGCGGGTTTGCACCGACTCCCTGATGCGATATGTTTGCTCGCCTCCTCGCGGGGCACAGAACAGGCCGAAATGACCGATACAATAACTATATCAGTGGATGCCATGGGCGGGGATAACGCTCCTCGTGCGGTCATCCACGGAGCCTCTCTGGCACTGCGCGAACACAACAATACTCGATTTATCTTCCACGGGCGGCAGGAGCTGATCACTCCGCTGCTCGACGAATTCCCGGACCTCAAGGCTGCTTCCACGGTACGGCACAGCGAAGTCGTCATCGCCATGGATGAGAAGCCCAGCCAGGCCCTGCGCAAGGGCAAGGGCACATCGTCGATGTGGATGACCATCCAGGCGGTCAAGGACAAGGAAGCCGACGTGGCGATTTCCGGTGGCAACACCGGCGCTCTGATGGCCATGTCGACCTTTTGCCTGCGGCCGATGGCGGGCATTTCCCGCCCCGGTATCGCCGCCATCTGGCCGACCCTGCGCAGCAATATCATCGTGCTCGATGTGGGTGCCACCATTGGCGCCGATGCCCGGCAACTGGTGGATTATGCCATTCTCGGCTCAGCGCTGGCGCGGTGCCTGTTCAATGACGATGCCCCGACCGTCGGGCTGCTCAATGTGGGCACCGAAGAGGTCAAGGGTCTCGACTATATCAAGGAAGCCGGCAAGATACTGACCGAAGCGAGCGGTCACGGCTTCACCTACCACGGTTTTGTCGAGGGTGACGATATCGGCAAGGGCACGGTAGACGTTGTCGTCACCGAAGGTTTCGTCGGCAATATCGCCCTCAAGACGGCCGAGGGCACGGCGCGGCAGGTTGGGACTTACCTGCGCAATGCACTCACTTCCAACCTGATGAGCAAGATCGGCGCCCTATTTGCCATCTCCGCGCTCAAGGCCCTGCGCACCAGGATGGACCCTCGCACTGTCAACGGCGGCGTGTTCATGGGCCTCAACGGCATCGTGATCAAGTCCCACGGCGGCACCGACGAGATCGGTTATAAAAGTGCCTTGAACCTCTCCTATGAGATGGCCCGCAGTAAGCTGATCGACAAGATCGGCGAGACCATGACGCGCTTCCCGATCAAGGCAGCGCCACCCCTAATCGAAGACGAACCCGAGGCGAAACCGGCGTGACCAGAACGCGTACCATTATCCGTGGCGTCGGCGGCTACCTGCCTGAGAAGGTGCTGACCAACGCCGAACTGGCAACCATGGTCGATACCTCCGACGAGTGGATCCAGCAGCGCGTTGGCATCAAGGAGCGCCATATCGCGGCCGAAGGCCAATTCACCTCCGACCTCGCGGTAGAGGCAGCCAAAAAAGCGATGGCAGCGGCTGGCGTGACACCGGACGACATCGACCTGATCATCGTCGCCACC
>JAQGKG010000396.1 GCA_028290245.1 Devosia sp.
GGAATGTCTAGCGCGTGCTGGTCGCCTCAATGATGCTCAGCTGGAAATGGAGAAGTGCCTCGGATACGCAAATCATTTGGGCCTTTTCTCGGAGGAGCTTGACAGCCGAGGTACCCAGCTTGGGAACTTTCCTCAGGCCCTCACCCATCTTGCCTTGATCAGCGCTGCGCATTTTCTCGACCGCCGACTTGATCGTTCGTCATCTGATGAGTGGCAGCCCTGAAGACTGCCAGCTCGCGGATGCTTGGTGGGGGTCGGAGTAAGCGTCGAAGAACTGGACGTTGATGCCGGCGACCGCGGTCGACAGCCAGATGCGGCTGACCAGCCTATGTTTGCTAGAGGATAGTAACAGTGACGCCCGGCGTCACCAAGGTTGCCAGTTCTTCGGCATCCCAATTGGTCAAGCGAATGCAGCCGTGGGAGCCGGTCTTGTCGATCATGGCCGGCTCTGGGGTGCCGTGGATGCCGTAGGTCGGCTTCGAAAGAGCAATCCACATTGAACCAACTGGTCCGTTCGGACCCGGAGGAATGGTCAAGACCTCGGTATTTTCGCCCTGCTGAAAATTTACAGCCGGGTTGTAAGTGTAATTGGGCATGGCCGTTGCCTGCTCCACTGTATAGACGCCGGTCGGTGAGGGATTGTCCTCGCTGCCGATTGTTGCAGGATAGGCAGCCAAAAGCTGCCCTGCACCATCGTAGGCCCTGACCTGACGCAGCGTCTTGTCAGCCACGATCTCAGTGGCTTGGCCGGACTGGTTTGCTCCAGTCATGACGACAAAAACCGTTTCGCCGCTGATGAAACTGGAAGACGGATTGAGCGCTCTTAGAAAATCCACGTCCATGTGGAAACGCTCGGCGATCGCCTCGGGGACGCTTTCATAGCCGAGGAATTCATACTGGGCCATTTCTGCATAATCCGACGGTATGGTGTCCACCACCGCAGCCTCATCCGCAGACGTCACTTCGTATGTGCCGATGACTTGAGCCCCAGTATCGAGTCCGCGCAGCACATCAACATCCAGCAGGCCATCGACCGGTAGACCCGACATGAATTCAAAGGCCATGATCGCCTTTCGAACATTCTGGCCGTCGAAACCATCGATAACGCCGGGCGAGGTCCCGTGCTGGTCAAGCAAGATCTGCAAGCGGGCGACCGCGGGGCTGGGCAGGATCGGTTCGGCATCGGGCGTAGGCGCAGTGTCTATCGGTAGCCGATCAAACAGGGTTTGAGCCGCCTGAAGCTGGGCTTGGTTGATCGTTTCCGCTGTAGGGGGCGCAGCATCCTGTGCCACCACGGGCGCCTGGGCCAATACCTCTGGTGAGACCAGAGCCAAAATAAGGACTGCAGGGAAAGATAGAAGTCGCAACATATGTGCTTCCGCGATTACTAGGTGAACCGGACCACGACGCTTCCGAAGCCCGAGAGGTGCGTTCCAGACTCCCGCTTAATCCGTCGTAGTTTAGCGTTCGGACCCGAGCGAGTTTCTCAGGCTCGACCACCCAATGCTGAACCCTGACACCTGATGAAGGTTGCCTTCGCGCAAAGAATTACCCCGACAGGATGCCTTTCGTTTTGCTGTAGCGGCCAAAACTAGATGGTCTTCCACGACGGCTTGGCAGCCGTGCGATGCACAGCGCCTGGTTGGTATCGGCGCGAATTTAGCCGCGCCATTCCCCTGCGCATCCTGATGCCCATTGAGGCGGTGCTGGATGGCCTCACAGCAGTCGACCTCACTACCGTCAGGCGCGACATTGCAAGTAAGCGTGCGACGGGCGATATCCTGTTCCGCTGCGGCCAGTGCAACAGCCCGGTGCAGATCTCCTCCAGCCCTGCGAGTTCGACAGGCGACGGACTTGGTGCGTTCTTCAAGCATCGCGGCGGTACCCAACTGGCTGCGATTGGCGCACGCCTGACGCTATGCGAGACGTTGGAGCCGGCCAGTTTGACGGGCTTCAGGAAGGTGAGCCGCATTGGCGGCTTAAGAACTGTTTGGCGGACAGTATTCGCTGTGACTCGGACTGTTCCGAGCCCGTCGTCGACAAGCACTTCATCAAAATCGGCAAGGGACACCGTAAGCCCGATGTCTTCACCGCCTATAACCCACCCCAAAGTTGCCAGGCTGACATCGACCCATTTCGTTTAGAGCTAGCTTCGTTTCAAGTTCCGGAAGGTCGCCATCGCGAAGGAACAATCAGGCTGCGGCTTTCCCTGGCTTAGGGGTAAGAGGGAACTGGGATCACCGCACAGTCGCTATCACCTTCGATTAGAGTCATCGGCAGTACCTTTCGCACGACGCCGACGGGATACTGCGCTGCATAGGCTGGCATGGTTGCGAGCAGGGCTTCTGCCAGAGTGATTCCGAGGTCACGCAGCGAGATGGCAAAGCAGGTCAGCTTGGGCGAGAGATAATGTGCATGGGGACTGTCGCGCCCGATCACCGCAAAATCCTTGCCCGGATGCAGTCCTGAATCGTAGAGCCCGCGATAGAGCCCGACCTGCATCACCTCGTTGGTGAGCACGAAACCGGTGGGACGTTT
>JAQGKG010000421.1 GCA_028290245.1 Devosia sp.
GAAATCGGTGAAACCTTTGAAGCCGGCATCGTGCTGACCGGCACCGAGGTCAAATCCCTACGCCTGGGCAAAGCCCAGATCACCGAATCCTATGCCTCGCCGGAAAAGGGTGAGCTGTGGCTAATCAATTGCCACATCCCCGAATATCTGCAGGGCAACCGATTCAACCACGAGGAAAAGCGCCCGCGCAAACTCCTCGTTTCGCGGAAGCAACTTGCCCAGCTCGGCGAGGAAGTCTCGCGCGCCGGCAACACCATCGTGCCGCTGAAACTGTTCTTCAACGACCAGGGCCGCGCCAAGCTGTTGATTGGCGTCGGCAAGGGCAAGAAGAACTACGACAAGCGCGAAACCGAGCGCAACCGCGACTGGAACCGTGACAAATCCCGCATCATGAAAGAAGGCGGCCGGGGTTGAGGCTGCTTACTTCTCCTGAAACGAGAGGTAGCCGTCGCAATTACTTTCCAGCGTACCGCTTAATCGGTCACGGCATCCTTGTACCGGGCAGGGGGGTCGTGTATGGGAAGCTTTCATTCCACAAATTTTGGAGACGTTCGTGGCACGCGTCACCGTTGAAGACTGCATCGAAAAGATCGAGAACCGTTTCGATCTCGTTCTCATGGCAGCGCACCGTGCGCGCATGATCTCCTCTGGCGCGCAGATCACCGTCTCGCGTGACAATGACAAGAATCCCGTGGTGGCCCTGCGTGAAATTGGCGACGGCGCCATTTCGCCAGACGATCTGCGCGAAGACCTGATCCACTCGCTGCAGAAGTATGTCGAAGTCGACGAGCCCGAACAGCACGCCGCCCCGATGATCGAAAGCGCCAATGGCGATGATTCGATCAACTTCGACACGATCAGCGAAGAAGAACTGCTGCGCGGCATCGAGAGCCTCGCACCACCAGAACGTCGCGACGACTGATATTCGGTCATCGCCAAGAATTTTCACCCTCGGCGCAAGCCGGGGGTGTTTTGTTTTGCGGGCTATCCCGACGTCGTAACGCCTTCCCATCCCGCCACAACTCAGATACTCCCGCGCTGCCGTGCGGGCGTAGCCCTTGCGGCCTTCGCACCTGAAATCGCTTCGCTGGAGCGATTTTGCCTTTGGCACGGTTCGAAGCCTTCCCATTTTCTTTCAAAGCGCTAAGCTCATTTTTTAAGCTTGCGGCGATCTCCTCCCATGATGCGTCAGTATGAGCTTGTCGAACGCGTTCAGGCCTATAACCCGAACGTCGACGAGCAGTTGTTGAACAAGGCCTATGTCTACGCCATGCAAAAGCATGGTTCGCAGAAGCGTGCCTCGGGCGACCCCTATTTCAATCATCCACTCGAAGTCGCGGCCATCCTGACCGAGCTCAAGCTCGACGATGCCTCCATCGCCGTCGGCCTGCTGCACGACACCATCGAAGACACCGACGCCACCCGGGCCGAGATCGACCAACTGTTCGGGCCCGAAATCGGCGCCATCGTCGATGGCCTGACCAAAATCGAGCGGCTGAACCTTGTCTCACGCGAGGAGGCTCAGGCCGAAAACCTACGCAAGCTGTTGCTGGCCATCAGCCAAGACGTGCGCGTGCTGCTGGTCAAGCTGGCCGACCGCCTGCACAACATGCGCACCCTGCAGTACATGCCGCCTGAAAAGCGCACGCGCATTGCCCAAGAAACCATGGATATCTATGCGCCGCTGGCTGGCCGCATGGGTATGCAGGACATGCGCAACGAGCTTGAAGACATTTCCTTCAAGATACTGCAGCCCGATCATTATGAAGCGATCATGGCGCGTCTAGACGAGATGCAGGCGGAATATCGCGAGACTATTTCGACCATTTCGACGGAGCTCAGCGAGCGCCTGTCTGCCGAAGGTATCACTGCCCGCGTCAAGGCGCGAGTAAAGTCGCCGTTTTCGATCTTCAATAAGATCGAGCGCAAGTCGATCGCGCTGGAACAGCTGTCCGACATGATCGGCTTCCGCGTCATCGTCGGCTCGATTGACGAGTGCTATCACACTGTCGGCGTGGTCCACACCAAGTGGAAAGTCGTGCCCGGCCGGTTCAAGGACTATATTTCGGTCCCCAAGCACAACGACTATCAGTCGATCCACACCACCATTGTCGGCCCCGGCCGCCAGCGCGCCGAGCTGCAAATCCGCACCGAGGAAATGGACCGCATCGCCGAATTCGGCATCGCGGCGCATGCGCTCTACAAGGACGGCGCCTCTGCCGATCTCAGCCGCATTGAGAACGAGAGCCAGGCCTACGGCTCGCTCCGCTCTACCATCGCCCACCTCACCACCGGCAATTCCACCACCGAGGATTTCCTTGAATACACCAAGCTGGAGCTGTTCCAGGACCAGGTGTTTTGCTTCACGCCGCGCGGTCGCTTGATCGCCTTGCCGCGTGGCGCGACGCCAATCGATTTCGCCTATGCACTGCATACCGATATTGGCGACACCACCGTTGGCGCGAAGATCAACGGCTCCATCCTGCCGCTGGTCACCCAGCTTCGCTCCGGCGACGAAGTCGAAATTATTCGCGACCAGAACCATGTCCCGCCAATGAACTGGCTGGGCATTGCCGCCACTGGCAAGGCCCGCGCCGCCATCCGACGCTCGGTACGCCACGCCACCATCCAGCGCGCCTTCGCGCTGGGCGAGAACGTGCTCAACATGATGCTCGAACGCGAAGGCGTCATGCTCGATGACTCCGAAGCCAAGGCGCTGGCCGAGGCACTGGGCGCCCCCGGCCGCCGCGAGCTACTGATTGCCGTTGGCGAAGGCAAGATCGGCTCGGAGCCGCTCGGGGTCGAATTGGCCAAGGTAAAGGGCCTGCGCAAGCGTCGCCGCAAGCTCGACCTGCCGGTTGCCGACACCGCCGATGGCTGGTTCGCGCTGCGTTCGACCGACTTGTTCCGCTTCCGCGTGCCAGGCGGCCAGCGCTCCGGTCCACACGCCAAGACGGCACTCGCACAGCTCGATTTCCACATGCCGGTTTCGGTATCGGGGGAGGGGGTCGTTCCCGGCGATCGTCTGGTCGGCATTTTGCAGCCCGACAAGCCCATGCTGGTCTATCCGATCCATTCCGAAGCGCTAATCGACATGCACGACAGCGACGTCGCCTGGGTCGATGTGCGCTGGAACATCAAGAGCGCCGACGACAAGCTCTATCCGACGGTCATCACCATGGAGAGCGTCAACAAGCCCGGCTCGCTGGCGCAGATTTCGGCCGCCATTGCCGCCTGCGAGGCCAATATCAACAATCTGGTGATGCGCATGATTTCGCCGGACTTTCACCAGATGATCTTTGAAATCGAGGTGCGCGACCTTGCGCAACTCACCGATGTTCTGGCAACGCTCAAGCGCAGTCCCGGCCTTTCCGCCGTCCAGCGCGCCGGGGTGCGCGAAGCGGGCATGATCTCGACGCTGGAATGGGACGGCAAGGTCGACAAGAGGTTTGCTGATGACGAAAGATGAAGTCCTCGCGATTTTCCGCGAATGCGGCGCCATGCTGGAAGGCCATTTCATCCTGTCCTCCGGCCTGCGCTCGCCGATCTTCCTGCAGAAGGCCAAGGTGTTTCAATACGCCCACCAGACCGAAAAGCTCTGCAAGGCGCTAGCCGAACGCATCAAGGCCGAAGTCCCCGGCGTCACCAAGGTCGTCTCGCCCGCTATCGGCGGCATCATCCCCGGCTACGAAACCTCGCGCCATCTCGGCGTGCCAGCGCTGTACACCGAGCGCGTCGAAGGCAAGTTCGAACTGCGCCGCGGCTTCGAGATCGAGCCGGGTGACAAGGTCATCGTCGTCGAGGACATCGTCTCCACCGGCCTCTCGATCCGTGAATGCGTCGAAGCCCTGCGCAGCATCGGCGCCAACGTGGTTGCCGCGGCTTGCCTGATCGACCGCTCCGGTGGCGAAGCCGATGTCGGCGTGCCGCTGATCAGTCTGATCGAATTCAAAGTGCCGGCCTACCCAGCCGATCAACTGCCCCCCGAACTCGCCGCTATCCCCGCCATCAAGCCCGGCAGCCGCGGCATCCAGGGTGTGAAGTGATCATCGGCCTCGGCTCGGACCTGATCCAGATCCACCGCATCGCCGGCACGCTGGAAAAATACGGCGACCGCTTCGTGCAGCGCTGCTTCACCGATATCGAGCAGAAGAAATCCGACCGCCGTGCCCAGCGCGCCGCATCTTACGCCAAACGTTTCGCCGCCAAGGAGGCTTGTTCCAAGGCCCTCGGTACCGGCATTTCTTGGGGCGTCTACTGGCGCGACATGGGCGTCGTGAACCTGCCATCTGGCAAGCCCACCATGCGGCTGACCAACGGCGCGGCAAAAGCCCTGGCACGCCTTGTCCCGCCCGGCCACG
>JAQGKG010000426.1 GCA_028290245.1 Devosia sp.
ATGCGGCGCCTTACTGGGCCTATCAATGGGCTGGCGGGCTAGGGCTGGCGCGGCATATTCGGGCTTATCCGGAGTTGGTGGCTGGCAAGCGCGTGCTTGATCTGGGGGCCGGTTCAGGGCTGGTCGGGATCGTTGCGGCGCAAGCAGGTGCCACGGTTAGTGCGGCGGAAATAGACGTGAATGGCCGGGCAGCGATAGCGCTCAATGCCGAGGCCAATGGCGTAGTACTACCGCTGGTCGATGTGGATATCCTCGGCGAGGCGTTAAGTGCCTTTGACGTTATCCTGGGCGGCGATGTGTTCTATCTCCAAGACGTCGCCCGGCAGATGCTGCCGTACCTCGTGCGATGTGTCGCGGCAGGGATGGAGGTGCTGATCGGCGATCCCGGGCGCCGGGATTTGCCGACTGAGCGGCTGACAGCAATCGCCACTTACCCGGTGGGTGATGTGGGCGATGCGCGCGACACGGCAGATCGGATGGGCACGGTTTATCGGATGCTGGCGTAAGCTTACTTGGCCTTTGCCTTCTTCGGCTTGGGCATCGGCAACGCATCCGCTGTCACCCTGACAAGTCCAGCCAACCACTCCGCATCGTCCCAGCCTTCGCCGTCGATCAGGAAATACAGCTTCGAGCCGGGATAGGCTTCGGCCTCGGTGACCTCGCCAAGATAGGCGCGGCCTGCTTCGGTGGGTTTTATGAACAGCTGGTCGTTGGCGATGAAGGCCATGACCTTGCCGTCACAATAGAGACCGTATTCGCCGAACATTTTCTTGGCCGTCATGCTGCCGGCGGCGGCACTCTGTTCGAGGATGTAGTCGACGGTCTTTTGCTGGCTGCTCACATCACCGCCCCGACCTGCCATGGCACGAATTCATTGTCGCCATAGCCGAGGTCCTCGGATTTGGTGTGCTTGCCCGAGGCGATGTCGAGCAGCATGTCGAAAATCTGCTGGCCCTTGTCCTCGATGGAAACGCCCTCGACGATGTCACCGCAGTTGATGTCCATGTCGTCGGTCATGCGGGCATAGACTTCGGAATTCGTCGCCAGCTTCATCGATGGCACCGGCTTGCAGCCATAGGCCGAGCCGCGGCCAGTGGTGAAGGCGAGGAGGTTCGCGCCGCCTGCCACCTGGCCGGTTGCCGAAACCGGATCGAAGCCGGGTGTGTCCATGAACACGAAGCCCTTGGCGGTGACCGGCTCGGCATATTCATAAACCGCAGTGAGTGGCGTGGTACCACCCTTGGCTGCGGCACCGAGCGATTTTTCGAGGATGGTGGTGAGGCCACCCAGCTTGTTGCCCGGCGAGGGATTGTTGTTCATTTCGCCGTGGTTGCGGCGGGTATAGTCTTCCCACCAATGGATCCGGCTGATCAGCTTTTCGCCGACTTCGCGGTTGATGGCGCGGCGGGTCAGCAGGTGTTCGGCGCCGTAGATTTCCGGCGTTTCGCTGAGAATTGCCGTGCCGCCATTGCGCACCAGGATGTCGGCGGCATAGCCCAGCGCCGGATTGGCGGTAATGCCGGAATAGCCGTCCGAGCCACCGCATTGCAGCGCCAGCATCAGGTGCGATGCGTCAATGGTTTCGCGCCGGGCCGCCGCCGCGATGGGCAGCATTTCCTTGACCTTCTCGACTCCCCACTCGATCATTTTCTTGGTGCCGCCGCGCTCCTGGATGGTCATCGACTGGAAGGTCTCCCCTTCCCGGATGCCGTACATTTCCTTCATGCGGCCGATCTGGAACACTTCGCAGCCGAGGCCGACCAGCAATGCAGCGCCGAGGTTTGGATTGGATGTGTAGCCCCACTGCGTCCGCTTGAGAATATCAAAGCCCTCGCCGCGACTTTCCATGCCGCAGCCGGTGCCATGTACGAATGGCACCACGCCGTCGATTTCCGGGTAATCCTCGAGCAGGCCGGAGCGGTTGATCGCCTCGGCGACGAATTTGGCGACGGTGGCAGAGCAGTTCACCGAGGTGAGAATGCCGACATAATTGCGCGTGCCGACCTTACCATTGGCGCGGCGATACCCTTCGAACGTGGCGCGCTGGTCGAGCAGCAGCATCTCTGGCGGGACGGCGCCCTCGGCAAGGGCATAATCGTGGGTCAGCGAGCCATCAGCGCCGCCCATGCCGCAGTTATGCTCGTGTACCCAGTCGCCGGGAATGATCGACTCGCTGGCAAAGCCGATGATCTGGCCGAACTTCAGCACCGGCTCCCCGGCCGCGATCAAGCGTGTGGCAAACTTATGGCCGCGCGGCACCCGGCGCACGATGGAAACGCCCTGCGGCGTGGCGGTGCCGACATCGAGATTGGCCAGCGCCACCGCGATATTATCGGATGGATTGAGCACCAGTGTGGTCGGGCGGGGGCGGATCATGGTTTCGGACATGGCGGCACTTTCACAGGGACGGTCTCAACTTCGCTTTACGCGGGCACGGTTTGCCGCCTGAGTGTTTGGAACGGCATCGGCCTTTGTAAGGCTCCTTGCTTATAACTAACATGTTAGCATGAACAGCCATAC
>JAQGKG010000051.1 GCA_028290245.1 Devosia sp.
GACGAGCCGCTGTCCAACCTCGATGCGGAGCTACGCGTGCAGATGCGCGTCGAAATCGCCAAGCTGCACAATGATCTGGGTAACACCATGATCTACGTGACCCACGACCAGGTCGAAGCCATGACCATGGCCGACAAGATCGTCGTGCTGCGGCTGGGCGTCATCGAGCAGGCCGGTGCGCCGCTCGAACTCTACAACAAGCCAAAAAAACCTGTTCGTCGCCGGCTTCATCGGCTCACCCAAGATGAACTTCCTGACCGCGACGGCTGGTGCCAGCGGCATTTCAGTGGCCAGCAATGCGCTGTCCCTGCCGCGCTCGGTAGCCGGCGCCACGACGCTCGGCATCCGGCCAGAACACATCACGCTGACCCCCGAAAGCGGCATCAAGCTCGCCGACCTGCGCGTCGACCTGGTGGAAAACCTCGGTGGCCAGACAGTGGTCTATGCAACAACAGTGGATGGCCAGTCAGTCAACATCGTCCTCGAAGGCCAGCGCCATGTGGAACTGGGCTCGACCGTGGCGGCCTATGCCGACCCAGCCCGGGTGCATTTGTTCAATGCCGAGGGAAATGCGATCTAGCTGTTTGAGGGCAGGGACCCTCCCTCCCTCTCCCCCGGGCTTGACCCGAGGGAGGCTCCATAGATCGACCTAGTCCTTAAGTTCATCCTCGACATCCGTCTCCGGACGATCGCCGCCGCTGGCTTGTTCTTCGTGCCATTCGCCCTTGGCGTCCTGGTACTGGATAGCCTCGTCATTGCCACCGACCTGCTGTCGGCGGGCGGCAGCGGCAGCTGCATCATAGGCGGCCTGATGAGAAGGGAAGGTCTCGGAGAACACGTCTCCGACCTTGTAGGCAAAGCCGCCATCATGCTCGACGACATCATAGGTAACATGGGACATTGGTAATTCTCCTTGGTCGTTCAAAACACGCCGGGGGCGCAGAGGTTGCCGCTCAGCCGTCATGACCATACATGGGTATGACCAGCAACGGGGGCCAGAGTGGCGGATCAGGATCAGGGCGCCCGCGTGGCGCTCAAGCTCGACATCGTGGTCATTGGTGCCGGCCAGGCCGGGTTGAGCACTGCCTATCACCTCAAGCAGTTGGGGCTTGAACCGGGTCGCGATTTCATCGTCCTCGACCGGGCGCCCCAAGCCGGCGGCGCCTGGCAATATCGCTGGCCGTCGCTGACGCTGTCCACCGTCAACCGGGTGCATGACTTGCCGGGCATGAGCTTTGCCGACATTGCCGGCGGCGACGACACGGTGAAGGCGTCGGTCGCGGTGCCGCATTATTTCGCCGCCTATGAGAGCAATTTTGGGCTGGAGGTGCTGCGACCCGCCACGGTCAGCGTGGTGTGCGAACGCGGTGAGCGGCTGCGGGTGGAAAGCGACCACGGCCTGTTTTCGGCGCGCGGCATCATCAACGCCACGGGCACCTGGGAAAAACCGTTCATCCCCGATTATCCCGGCCGCAAGAGTTTTGCCGGACGGCAGTTGCATACGCATGATTTCCATCGTGCCGAGGACTTTGCCGGCCAGCATGTGCTGATTGTCGGCGGAGGCATTTCTGCCATCCAACTGCTCGACCAGATTTCGCAGGTGACACGGACATCATGGGTCACTCGCACGCCGCCGCGCTTTCGCGATGGCCCATTCGACCAAGATGCGGGGCGCGAGGCAGTCAAGCTGGTGGAGGATCGTGTGCGCGCCGGGCTGCCGCCGAACTCTGTAGTGTCGGTTACGGGGTTGCCGCTCAGCCCGGCAATTGTCGCCATGCGCGAGCGGGGCGTGCTCGAACGGCAGGAGATGTTCAGCGAGATCACCCCGACCGGCGTGCGCTGGGCCGATGGGCGCACGCTGGATGTCGATGTCATCCTGTGGTGTACCGGCTTTCGCTCGGCGCTCGATCATCTGGCACCCCTGCAGCTGCGCGAGGAATCCGGCGGCATCACCATGACCGGGCGGCTAGCGACGCAGGTGGCGCGCGATCCTCGCGTGCATCTGGTGGGCTACGGGCCGTCTGCATCCACGGTTGGGGCAAATCGCGCGGGCGGGGCGGCGGCGCGGGAGCTGACCCGTCACCTCGGCATCGCCACAGAGCGGTGATAGCGTCACCCAAAGATTCGTCGGAGTGAACCACACCATGAAAACCTACCAACTGCCGCATAGCGAGCGTCGCGTCTCTAGCGTCGTGCTTGGCCTGATGCGCATTCCACAAATGAGCGACGGCGAAATTCAGACGCTGTATGGCGCGGCCCGCGATGCCGGCATCGATGTGTTCGACCATGCCGATATCTACGGCGGCGAACGTCACCTGTGCGAGAAGCGCTTTGGGGATGCCATCAAGCTAGACGCGGCACAACGCGATGCGATTTTCATCCAGTCCAAGGTCGGCATCCGCAAGGGGTTCTTTGATTTCTCCAAGGAGCACATCCTCAAGACCGTCGACGAGTCCCTGGCGGCGCTGAAGACCGACTATCTCGACCTGCTGTTGCTGCACCGTCCCGATACGCTGGTCGAGCCGGAAGAAGTCGCCGAGGCGTTCGAGCAATTGGTGGCGGCGGGCAAGGTGCGCAATTTCGGGGTGTCCAACCACACGCCGGGCCAGATCGAGGTGCTCAAGACCGCGGTCAAGCTTCCGTTGGTTGCCAATCAGGTGCAGCTGTCGATCACCCATGCGCCGCTGATCGCGCAGGGCGTGGCGGCGAATATGGCCGGGCTTGACCAATCGATTTCGCGCGATGTCGGGCTGCTGGATTATTCGCGTCTCAACAACATGCTGCTGCAGGCTTGGTCGCCGTTCCAGAAGGGCTTCTTTGATGGCGTCTTCCTCGGCGACCGCGAGAATTTCGCCGCGCTTAATGACGCTATCGACGCGCTGGCCAAGCAGTATGGCGTCACGCCCACCGGCATCGCCGTCGCCTGGATCACCCGCCACCCCGCCAATATCCAGGTCGTGCTCGGCACCACCAACCCCACGCGGGTCAAGGACTCAGCTGCCGGTTCCGCCGTGCCGCTGACCCGCGAAGAATGGTACCGCCTGTTCACCGCAGCCGGCCACACGCTGCCGTAGCGCAAACAAAAAAGGCCAGACTTGCGTCTGGCCTTTTGATTATTCCGGTCTAGCCTACAATGCGCGGATCGATATCGGCGCCATAGTCGACTCCGCCGAGGCCGAAGCCGAACAGCCGGAGGAATTCCTCGCGATATTTCGGCAGGTCGGCCAGTTCGACCAATGTTTCGGTGGTGAGCGCATCCCAGCGCTTGGTCAATTCGGCCTGCATGGTCTCGGACAGTTCCCAGTCGTCGACACGGATGCG
>JAQGKG010000483.1 GCA_028290245.1 Devosia sp.
TAACCTTGGCACGTGGTGCGATTTCGGTGACGCCTTCGATGTCGATGGTTTCGGAGCCGTCGAGACCCAGCGTCTGCCAGCTTTCGCCTTCGGTAAACTGCAGTGGGATGACGCCCATACCAACGAGGTTCGACCGATGAATGCGCTCGAACGACTGGGCGACTACGGCGCGGACGCCGAGCAGGTTGGTGCCCTTGGCAGCCCAGTCACGCGACGAGCCGGTACCATATTCCTTGCCGGCAAAGATCACCAGCGGTGTGCCGGCTTCCTGATAGGCCATGGCGGCATCGTAAATCGCCATCTGCGAGCCATCGGGGCCCTTGGTGTAGCCACCTTCGACGCCCGGCAACATCTGGTTCTTGATGCGGATATTGGCGAACGTGCCGCGCATCATCACTTCATGGTTGCCGCGGCGGGCGCCGTAGGAGTTGAAATCGCGCGGAGCGACCTGACGCTCTTCGAGATACTTGCCGGCAGGTGTCGAGGCCTTGAACGAACCGGCCGGAGAAATGTGGTCGGTGGTGATAGAGTCGAGGAACAGCGCCAGAACCTTGGCACCGGCGACATTGGTCACCGGCTTTGGCTCCATCGACATGCCTTCGAAGTAGGGCGGGTTTTGCACATAGGTCGAGCCGGAATTCCAGCCATAGGTCTCGCCACCTTCGATGGCGATGCCCTGCCAGTGCTTGTCGCCCTTGAACACGTCCGAGTAGCGACCCTGGAACATTTCCTTGGTCACATGCTTGCGCACGATTTCCGCGATCTCGTGGTTGGTCGGCCAGATGTCGCGCAGGTAGACCGGCTGGCCATTGCTGCCGATGCCCAAAGGCTCGGTGGTGATGTCGATCTTGACCGAACCGGCCAGCGCATAGGCGACGACCAGCGGTGGCGAGGCGAGGAAGTTCGCCTTCACATCCGGGTTGATGCGGCCTTCGAAGTTGCGGTTGCCCGACAACACCGAAGTCGCGACCAGATCGCCGGCTTGGACGGCCTTGGAGATTTCGGCCGGCAGCGGGCCGGAGTTCCCGATGCAGGTGGTGCAGCCATAACCGACGAGGTTGAACCCCAGTGCATCGAGGTCTTCTGAAAGACCGGCGCTATCGAGATAGGCGGTAACAACCTGCGAGCCAGGCGCCAGCGAGGTCTTGACCCAGGGCTTGCTATTGAGACCCAGCGCACGCGCCTTGCGGGCCAAGAGGCCTGCAGCGACCAGCACCGACGGGTTGGAGGTATTGGTGCACGAGGTGATGGCGGCCACGACGACGTCGCCATGGGTCAGCGTATAATCCTGGCCATCGACCTGGATCTGCGGATCATCGGTCTTGCCGAATTCCTTGGGCAGCAGTTCGGCAAACTTCGACTTGGCCTGGTCGAGAACGATACGATCCTGCGGGCGCTTCGGGCCCGAAATCGACGGCACGACGGTGGTGAGATCAAGCTCGAGGGTCGAGGTGAACACAGGATCGGGCGAGGAAGTCTCGCGGAACATGCCCTGTGCCTTGGAATAGGCTTCGACCAGTGCCACGCGCTCTGGATCGCGACCCGAGGTGGTGAGGTATTTCAGCGTATCGCTGTCGACGGGGAAATAGCCGCATGTCGCGCCATATTCAGGCGCCATGTTGCCGATGGTCGCCTGATCTTCGAGGCTGAGATAGTCGAGGCCGGGGCCATAAAATTCGACAAACTTGCCGACGACGCCCTTCTTGCGCAGCATTTCGGTGACGGTCAGCACCAGATCGGTGGCGGTGATGCCTTCGTTGATGCGGCCGGTCATTTTGAAGCCGACGACTTCGGGGATCATCATGGTGACTGGCTGGCCGAGCATCGCAGCCTCGGCCTCGATGCCGCCAACGCCCCAACCGAGTACGGCCATGCCGTTGACCATGGTGGTGTGGGAATCGGTGCCCACCAGCGTATCGGGATAGGCGACGGTTTCGCCGTCCTCTTCCTTGATCCACACGGTTTGGGCTAGATATTCGAGGTTCACCTGATGGCAAATGCCGGTGCCGGGCGGAACGACGCGGAAATTGTCGAACGCCGACTGGCCCCAGCGCAGGAACTCATAGCGTTCGCCATTGCGCTCATATTCGAGCTCGACGTTCTGCATGAAAGCGCCAGGCGTGCCGAAATTGTCCACCATCACCGAATGATCGATCACCAGATCGACGGGGACCAGCGGATTGATCTTCTGCGGATCAGCGCCGAGCTTGGCGGTGGCATCGCGCATCGCAGCCAGATCGACCACGGCCGGAACGCCGGTGAAATCCTGCATCAGCACGCGGGCCGGACGGTAGGAAATTTCATGCTCGGAAGTGCGCGTCACCAGCCACGTCGCCACGGCCTCGATATCGGCCTTGGTCACGGTGCGGTTGTCTTCGAAGCGCAGCAGGTTTTCCAGCACCACTTTCATCGACGACGGCAGGGCCGAGACGCCCTTGAGGCCGTTCTTTTCGGCTTCGGCGATGGAATAATAGGTGTAGGTCTTGTCGCCCACCGTGAGGGTCGATTTCGACTTGAAGCTGTTTACCGAGGTCATGGTTTCCGCCCTAACATATCGTTTCGGCAGGCGCGCCGGCCCGAGGTTAAAGCCCCGGAAACCGCTCAACAGCGCTGCCTTTGCTGGAATGACTCCAAACTATAACGGCTTATAGAGAAAGACGATTGGGCTTGCCAGCCCGACATGTCGTTCAATACGAGAAGGGGTCATGACCGTACGGCACCTCTTTCCCCCGCTGACCCTGCGCGCCACCGGCCTGAGCTGGGGCCGCGGCGGCATGGCGCTGGGCACCAATGTGAGTTTTTCGGTGGGTGCCGGGCAGTGCCTGTTGTTGCGCGGACCCAATGGTGGCGGCAAGACCACGCTGCTGTTGACATTGGCCGGGATCATCGCGCCGCTCGATGGGACGTTTGCCATCGAGGGCGCCGACGAGGACCAGCGCGTGCTGCATTATTGCGGCCACCGCAACGCCATCAAGCCTCGGCTGACGGTGCTGGAAAACCTGGCGTTCTGGGCCGAGGTAAGCGGCGCAACCGGCATTACGTCAGTGGCGGCCCTCGATGAAGTCGGCCTCGGCCATCTCGCCGATCTCGACGCCGGCTATCTTTCGGCCGGACAATCGCGTCGCTTGGCACTAGCGCGACTATTGGTCAGCCACCGCCCGCTATGGCTGCTCGATGAACCCACCGCAGCGCTCGATAGCGAGGGCCATGAGCTGGTGACCCGGCTGATCGACTACCATCTCGACATGGGCGGCCTTGCCATTGCAGCAACCCATGACCCGATCACCCTGCCCGACCTGACCCGCATGGAAACGCTCGTGCTGGGACTGCAGCCATGACCGCCTTCCGCGCCATGCTGGTCCGCGAGCTGCGTCTTGCCCTACGCGGTGGCGGCGACGTGCTGACGCTGGTGCTGTTTTTCGTCATCGTCGGCGCCATCGTGCCCTTCGCCGTCGGACCCGACAAAGCCCTTTTGGCCCGCATTGCGCCCGGCATTGTCTGGATCGCGGCCTTCCTCGCCATGCTGCTTGGGCTCGACCGGCTGTTCCGTCCCGACCATGAGGATGGCTCGCTGATACTATTGCGGCAGTCCGAACTGCCACTCAGCATGGTCATTGCCGCAAAATTGATCGTGCACTGGCTGGTCTCGGCCCTGCCGCTGATCATCGCCAGCCCGCTGCTCGCCGTGCTGCTGTCGATGGAGGGCGAGGCGCTGTGGCGGACCATCCTGTCACTGCTGCTCGGCAGCCCCGCTTTGGCCGCCTTTGGCGCTATCGGAGCCGCGGTAACCGTGAGTATCCGGCGCGGCGGGCTGATTGCGCCGATCCTGATCGCACCGCTCTCCATTCCCGTCTTGATCTTCGGCACCGGCAGCATCACCGCCACCCAGTCAGGTGCTGCCATGCTGTTTCTTGCGGCATTGAGCCTCATGGCCGTGGCGCTGGCTCCCTTCGCCGCTGCCCTTGCGATAAGTTCGGCCGAAGATTAGAGCCATCACCCCATGAGCATTGAAACCGCGCCCAAGCTGAACTGGTGGAACCGGATCGCCAATCCGGGGCAATTCGTCATCTGGACCAAGCCCCTGCTATGGCCGCTGGTTATCATGACGGCTGTGCTGTTCGCGGCCGGGCTGTACTACGCCTTCTTCAATTCGCCGCAGGACTACCAGATGGGCGACACCGTGCGCATCATGTATGTCCACGTCCCCAATGCCTGGCTTAGTCAGTTCGTCTACGGCGTGATGACCGTCTCGGCCCTCGGCACCCTGGTCTGGCGCCACCCGATGGCCGACGTTTCGATGAAAGCCGCCGCCCCGCTCGGTGCGCTGTTTACGGCACTGGCGCTGTTTACCGGCTCGCTGTGGGGCCGGCCCACCTGGGGCACGTTCTGGGAATGGGACGGCCGCATGACCTCGACGCTGGTCCTGCTGTTCATCTATCTTGGGCTGATCGCACTGTGGCGCGCCTTCGACGACCAGCTCCGCGCCGCTCGCGTCATCGCGGTGTTCACGCTGGTCGGCGCCATCAACATCCCGATCATCAAATTCTCGGTCGACTGGTGGAGCACCTTGCACCAGCCCGCCAGCGTGTTCCGCGCCGATGGTCCGCGCATGCCCGGTTCGATCCTGACGCCATTGTTCGTGATGTTTTTCGCGTTTACATTCCTTTTCATCACATTGCAGCTCAAGGCCATGCACACCGAGGTCAAACGCCGCCGCGTCATCGGCCTGCAGCGC
>JAQGKG010000488.1 GCA_028290245.1 Devosia sp.
AATTCTACAAATCGCAGGGCGGCGTGATGCAGGACGAATGGACCAAGGTTCGCGTCGATGGTGAGGCGCTGTTGTAGCTGGGGGCACCATGAGCATTACTATCGCCATGATCGCCGGGGTTGCCGAGAACGGCGTCATCGGCAGCGACCAGACCATTCCGTGGCGCGTACCATCCGATATGGCGTTCTTCAAGCGCACCACCATGGGCAAGCCCCTTGTGATGGGGCGCAAGCAGTATGAGACGGTGGGGAAGCCGCTGCCGGGGCGCACCAATATCGTCATAACCCGGCAGCGGGGCTATCAGCCCGAGGGCGTTTTGGTGTTTCACAGCGTCGACGAGGCGCTTGAAAAGGCTCGGGAAATCGCCTTGGCGGATGGCGCTGACGAAATCATGATCATCGGCGGTGGTGAACTTTATGCCCAGCTTATGCCGCGGGCCGAGCGTCTTTACATCAGCCATATCGACCTTTCGCCGGCCGGGGATGTGCGTTTTCCGATGATAAAGCCCGAGGAATGGGCGGTTGTGGACTTGCCGGAAGTAGAACCCAGTCCAAAAGACGAAGCGACGTACCGCGTCAAAGTGTACGCGCGTCGTTAGGGGTCTGCGCATTGATCCAGTGGAGTGCTTGCCTATATAAAGGCCACAACGAAACAAATTAGTCCGGAAGGAACGCGATGCCTTGGGAGAATAACGGAGGCGGGGGTGGCCGCAATAATGGCGGTCCCTGGGGGCAAGCGCCCGGTGGTAGCGGCGGCGGCGGTGGTCCGCGTCGACCAGGGGGCGGCAATACGCCCAACCTCGAAGATATTCTCAATCGCGGTCGCGATCAATTCAAGGGCGGCCTTCCCGGCGGTCGTTGGGCAATTGTCGGCGGCGTTCTCGCGCTGATTGCATTCTGGGGCATTAATTCGGTCTATACGATCGATCCACAGGAAGTCGGCGTCGAGTTGCGCTTTGGCGCGCCCAAGGCCGAACTGTCGGGTCCGGGCCTGCATTTCCTATTGTGGCCGGTCGATACCGTCGAACGCGCTACGACTACCGTCAACCAGACCCAGATTGGCGCAGCAGAAGCCAATACCGCCCGCACATCGACCGCAGCCAGCGATGGCTTGATGCTGTCGGGCGACCAGAACATCGTCAACGTGCAGTTCTCGATCTTCTGGGCGATCAGTGATCCAATCGCTTACCTGTTCAACGTGCGCGACCAGGAATCCATGGTTCGTTTTGCCGCCGAAAGCGCGATGCGCGAAGTCGTCGGTCGGCGTCCTGCACAGGACATCTACAGCGATGACCGCAGCGGTATTGCGTCTGAAGTGCTCGGCATCACCCAGTCAACGCTCGAGAGCTACGGCCTTGGCGTGCAGATCAGCCAGGTGCTGATCGAAAATGCCGGCCCGCCGGCAGAAGTCATCGATGCCTTCAACGAAGTGCAGCGTGCCCGTCAGGACGAAACCCGTCTGCAGGAAGAAGCTCGTTCCTATGCCAATACCCTCTTGGGTGATGCGCGTGGCCGTGCGGCAGCCCTGCGTGAAGACGCAGCCGCATACACCAATCGCGTGGTGCAGGAAGCAACCGGTGAGGCCGAGCGCTTCAATGCCATTTATGCCGAATATGTCAATTCGCCTGAAGTGACTCGCAAGCGCCTGTTCCTTGAGACCATGGAAGAAGTGCTGGCTAGCTCTGAAAAGGTACTGGTGGAGAAGGGTGCAGGGGGGCAGGGCGTCGTGCCTTATTTGCCATTGCCTGAGCTGCGACCCAGGACCGACGCCACCACTCCGGCGGGGAACTAAGCCATGAACAATCGTCTCATCGTCATCGGCGTTGTCATTCTCGCCGCTCTCTACGTGTTCTTCTCGTCGATCTATGTGGTCAACGAGCGCGAACAGGCCATCGTTATGCGCTTTGGCCAGATCACCGACGTCCGCACCGAACCGGGCGTGTATTTCAAGATCCCGACCGATATCGTTGACAGCGTACAGATCCTCGAAGATCGCCTGCTGCGCTATGACATCGCCAACATGCGCGTGCAGGTTTCAGGCAACGCCTTCTACCAGGTTGACGCTTTCCTCACCTACAAGATCTCCGATGCCCGTCGCTTCCGCGAACGTGCCACGGGTCAACTGTCGGTTGCGGAAGCTCGTATCGGCGCCAGCCTCGATGCTGCACTGCGCCAGGTCTATGGTCTGCGTGAATTCAACGCTGCCCTATCCGACCAGCGCCAGCAGATGATGCAGGAAACTCGTGACCTTATCCGTCCGGACCTTGCTGAGCTGGGAATCGACGTCGTCGACGTGCGCATCCTGCGCACCGATCTCGACGAGGATGTTTCTGCCACGACTTTCGAGCGCATGCGTGCCGAACGTCTTGCCGAAGCGGCTCTGCTCCGCGCTCGTGGACAGGAACAGGCTCAGTCGCTGCGCGCTATCGCTGACCGTCAGGCCGTCGAAATCGTAGCTGCTTCTACCCGCGACGCCGAAATCATCCGTGGTACCGGCGATGCTGAGCGAAACCGGCTGTTCGCGGCGGCTTATGGCCAGGATACGGAGTTCTTCGAGTTTTATCGCTCGATGGAAGCCTATCGGTCCGCGCTGGTGAACACCGGCACGACCATGATGCTCTCGCCGGATAGCGAGTTCTTCAAGTACTTCGGCTCGAACGGCTCGATTCCGGCTGCCAATGCAAACTTGGCAACGCCGATCCAGCCGACCGCCGCGCCGATCACGGCACCGGTGAGCAGCGGGCCGGCTCTCGATGGTCTCGGTATCGAGGAAAGCACCGTGCCGAGCATCACGCTCGAAGACGGTTCCCAACTGACGCCCACAGTCGGCACGGACGTTCCAGCACCGGTGGAAGCCCCGCCTGCTGCGGCTCCGGTC
>JAQGKG010000002.1 GCA_028290245.1 Devosia sp.
AGGTAGTCACGGTTCATTTCAATGCCGAGACCAGGCGCCTTATTGAGTTTCAAGCGACCATCCGAGTTGTCGAGCGGCTTGTCGATCAGGTGATCGTATTTGCTGAGGTTCCACTCCGAGGTTTCGAGCCGATAGAAGTTGGGCACCGTCATCATCACCTGTGCGCCGGCGACCACGTTGATGGGCCCGGCGGCGTCGTGCGGCGAGACGGGGATGTAATAAGCCTCACAAAGCGCGGATATCTTCTTGAGCTCGGTTATCCCGCCCGTCCATGTGACATCAGGCATGATGAAATCAGCCAGTTTGCCCTCAAGGATCGGCACGAAGTCCCATTTGGTATGGCCACGTTCGCCCCATGAAATCGGCGCATTGACCTTGTCCCGCACCTGCTTGAGGGCATTGATGCTCTCGGGGGGAACTGGCTCCTCGAACCAGTCGATATCTCCAGCTTCTTCGAGGGTGCGACAGAGCCGGATTGCGGTCGGCACGTCGAAGCGCCCATGGGCATCGATGAGAACTTCGATGTCTGGGCCTGCGGTCTCGCGGATGAGGGCGGTGAGTTCGGCCGCTTCCCGCTCGTCCTTGCGGTTCATCGAGCCGTCGAGATAGCCCTCGGATTGTTCGCGGGCGAAGCCATCGGCGTTCTTGGGTCCCTGCTGGGGAAACGGATCGAGCTTAAGCGCTGTGTGGCCCGAAGCGATGATATCGCGGATCTCCTGCACAACGGCGTCGTTGCTGGTGAATTTGCGCTGGTCGGGATGGGTATAGAGCAGGATGTCCTCGCGCACTGGCCCACCTAGCAACTCATAGATCGGCTGACCCAGCACCTTGCCGCGAATGTCCCACAACGCGATGTCGATGGCGCTGACGCATTCCACCGCGGCCCCCCGGCTGCCCATGTAGGTAAAGTTGCGGAAGATCTTGTGCCAGATCCTCTCGATATGGGCCGGGTTGTCGCCCTCGATTATCTTGCTGATCTGCGTCAGCATCACGCAGAGCGCGCGATTGGCTACGAAGGTGGTGGTGGTAATTTCTCCCCACCCCGAAACGCCCGCGTCGGTGGTTACCTCAACAAAGAGGAATTCGCCCCAATAGGATGCGCTGGACTTGATCAGCCATGGCCGAACGCCGGTAATCTTCATCGTCTTCCCCCTTGATGGTAAATGTGTCTTTAGCCCGCCCGCGCCGCATCGGCCGCGCGCATGTGTTCGAGAATGTGGCGGCCGGAGCCCTCGACATGTTGTGCAACCAGCGCTGCCGCTTTGTCGGCTTCGCCGTCCTTGATCAGTTGAATCAGCAAGCGGTGCTCACGCATCACCTGCACCCGGCGGGCCAGGGTGAAATTGAAGCGCCGGCTCACTGCCCGCAGAACTTCGCGGTGTTTCCACCAGAGTTCGGCCGCGTGCCGGTTGTAGTGCCGCTCATACATGATGGTGTGAAACCGGGTATCGAGTTCGCTGTGCGTAACCGGGTCGCCAAAATTGTTGGCTTCGATCTCGCCCTGCACCAGTTCGAGCTTGTTGATATCCTCGGGCGTGGCCATGCTGACAAACCAGCGCGTCAGTGCTGGCTCGATCAGCACGCCAATTTCATAGATGTCGCGAACGAAATCCTGGTCGATCGGGCGCACTCGCGCTCCACGATTGGGAGAAATGACTACGAAGCCTTCCCCGCGCAAAAGCTGCAACGCTTCACGGATAGGGTTGGTGGATGTCTGATGTCTCAACGCAAGGTCAGCGACGACCAGCCGCTCATTGGCAGCGAGGCGGCCTGAAATTATGTCATCCCTGATCTGCTCATAGATCGACGCACCCTCTTTCGAGGCGCCGCTGGGCTCCATGCCCGCTGGCGGCTGTGCCTTGAAATCGCTCATCTACAGTCCCGTCGTCATAGCCGAATTGTGCCAATCTCTTCTAATTCGCGTCGGACGCGTCGTCACCGACATCAAACACGCCATACACAACAATTCATGGATAATGTATAATCCGTTCCAGTTGACACGCAATAGAGGTTCTGCAACGTTCTGCGCAGCGGAATGTACACAAGAGGCAAAGCCCGGTGTACGGCGCCGCGAAAGGGACCTGCCGCGTCAGACGCTGGCGGGGAGACAGGAGGACGTAATGAGGAACTTTCGACTGGGCCGTGCGCTTGCGCATGGCGCATTAGTCTCTGCGCTTGCGGTGTCGATGCTGAGCACTTCCGTGAACGCTCAAAGTGTCGATCTCAGCAAGTGGTCGCCGGAATACGTGCGGTCGATCGCCGGCACCGAAGAGTATGATACCGGCGAACTATGCGGGAATGTCACGCCGCTCGACTACACCGGAAAGCTGAGCTTCTGGTATCAGGGTGTGTTCGAGGGCGACCCCGATCTGCTGCGCCAGTATTACAAGGATTTCTTCGAAGCATTCCGCGCGACCTACCCCAACATCGACCTTCAGGAACAGGCGCTCACCTATAACGACCTGCTCGACAAGTTCCGTACCGCGCTGCTCGGCAATGCCGGCCCGATGGTCGTGCGCCTGCAGATCCTGGGGGGCGTCGAATTCGCCTCAAAGGGTTATCTGCAGGAGTTGAGCCCCGAGGACGTTGGCTGGAAGACCGAAGATTTCTGGCCGGGCGCAATGAAGTCCGTGATGTGGGAAGGCAAGGCCTACGGCATCCCCACCAACAACGAAACCATGGCGCTGATCTGGAACGCCGACATCTTCAAGCGCGCCGGACTTGACCCTGAAAATCCCCCCGCCACCTGGGACGACGTGGTCGCCTACTCCAAGCAGATCCATGACAATCTCGGCATTGCCGGCTACGGCCTGGTAGCGCGCAAGAATGCGGGTAACACCCCCTACCGCTTCATGCCCCAGCTCTGGGGCTATGGTGGCGGCGTGTTCGACGAGACCGATCCGAACCCGACCTACAGCGAAGTTCGGATCAACAGCGATGCTAGCAAGGCAGCGCTGCAGGCATCCTACGACATGTACGTGCGCGACAAGTCGGTTCCCGTGTCGGCGCTAACCAATCAGCAGGCCGACAACCAGCCACTGTTCCTGGCTGGTCAGGTGGCCATGATGATCTCGCATCCGTCCGACTATAACGTGATGCTGGATCTGCAGGCCAAGGCGACTGGCACCGACAAAGAAAAGGCGCAGACCGTCATCGACAACATGCGCTACGGCCTGATCCCCACCGGTCCTGACGGCAAGCGTGCCGTGGTGTTCGGTGGTTCCAACATCCACATCCTGAACCCCGAATATGTCGAGGGCGGCGTAGTGGACGAGGCGGCTGCCAAGGCGATGGTCTGCTTCTGGACCAGTCCAGAATGGTCCCTGAAGATGGCCTACGCAGGCTCCAACCCGGGCAACCTCAACGGCTTCAAGACCAAGTGGATGAAGGAGCGCCTCGATACGATCAGGTTCCTCGATGTCACCACCTCGATGCTTCCTTACGGCGTGCCCTTCCCCACGCTGCCGGAGACTCCCGAGATCATGAACATCATCATCCCGGACATGCTGCAGAACGCCTTGACCGGCGCGATGACCGTGGATGAAGCGGCCGACGATGCGGCCAAGAAGATCAGCGACCTGAAGGGCGGCGGCGGCCTCTAGCCACCAGCCGACGTGAAACCCGACCGGCGGCGCCTGTACGCTGCCGGTCCCCCTTCCTGCCAATGATGAAGAGCCCAACAATGACCACTGTTGCAGGCCATGCTGGCCTTTCGCGCAAACACTTCGTGGTGCAACCCAGTTTGCTGCAGCAGATGTGGACGAGCCGCGCCGACTACCTCTACGTGCTGCCGGCGATTGTGGTGATGCTCGTCGTCATCGCCTATCCCATCTACTACACGATTGACCTATCGTTCTTCAAAACGCCGCCGGGTCTGCAGCTGCGAGACAAAATCTTCGTCGGCGTCGACAACTACACTTCCATCCTATCGAGCGAGGTGTTCTGGCGCGTTACGCTCAACACTGTGATCTGGACGGTAGCCTCGACGCTCATCGCTTTCGTACTTGGATTTGGTTCGGCGTTAGCACTGCATCGCGACTTTGCCGGCCGCGCTGTCCTTCGCGCCATTCTCATCATTCCGTGGGTCATCAGCGCAGTTGCAGCGTCGTACATCTGGAAATGGATGTATCACTCCGACTTCGGCCTGATCGGCGCCGTGCTGGTGCAGTTGGGAATCGTAGACACCCAGCCCAACTTTATCGACAACATCTACAGCGTCCTGCCCTCGCTGATCGTGGTCAACATCTGGCGTGAATTTCCTTTCGCCATGATCATGATGATGGCCGGCTTGCAGACGGTTCCAGAGCAGCTTTTGCGGGCCGCGCGCGTCGATGGCGCCTCAGCATGGCAGCGCTTCTGGCACATCACGCTGCCGCATATGGCAGGCGTGTCGACGGTCACTATCCTTTTGCTCGCCGTCGCGAATTTCAACTCCTTCATCATCCCCTGGATCATGACGGGCGGCGGGCCATCTAACGCCTCCCATATCTGGATTACTCACATTTACGAGTTGGCCTTCGGGCGCCAGCGTTGGGGCGTGGCGGCAGCCTATTCGGTCCTGCTGTTCATCATCCTGATGTCGCTGGGCTACTTCTATGTGCGCGCGCTCAGCGCAAATGAGAAAAAGGAGCAAGGCGCGTGACCTCGGCATCTCAGATTTCAAGGCCGCGCAGCCGCAAGGGCGTCGACGGCTGGCGCTGGACTGGCCGGTTCTTTCTGGTCTTCATGATCCTCTACACGGCTATCCCGATGGTCTGGATGCTGCTGACCTCTATCAAGTCGGGCTTTGCCGCAATGCAGTTCCCGCCGCAGTGGTGGCCATCCGAGCCGACGCTGGCCAGCTACCAGAAGCTGCTCGATCCACAGAACAGCGTGGGGCAGGATTTCCTTCGCTTCTTCTGGAATAGCCTGTTTGTCTCGGTCTGCACCACAATCCTGGCAGTCCTTGTGGCCGTTCCGGCGGCCTATGCTTTCTCCCGCTTCCGCTTTCCCGGCCGCCGCTTTTTGTTCTTCGCAGTGCTGCTGCGGAACATGTTCCCGGCGGTCATTTTCCTAGTGCCGCTGTTCATCCTGATGCGCGTGCTTGGGCTGGTAAATACCCACGGCTCGCTAATCTTGACTTACCTGACGTTCGGGCTGCCGCTGGCGATCTGGTTGCTTAAGGGGTTCTACGACAACATCCCGATCCAGCTCGAGCAGGCAGCGCGCATAGACGGCGCCACGCGCTTCCAGGCGTTCCTGCTCATCGTCACGCCCTTGTCGGTGCCCGGCATCATTGCCACGGCGATCTATTCGTTCATCGGCGCCTGGAACGAATACATCTACGCCGCCACCTTCCTGACCAAGAACGACCAACTCACATTGCCGGTCGGAATCCAGCGGTTCTTTTCCGAGAACACGACGGACTTTCCCGGCCTGATGGCTGCAAGCTTCATCATGAGCGTGCCGGTGGTTGTGCTGTTCCTCGTCCTGCAAAAGTACTTCGTGCGTGCCCTCACCGAAGGCGCCGTCAAACACTAGGAGTTTCGCCGATGGCTGAGGTTGTCCTACAACACGTCATGAAATATTACGGCAATCTTGCTGCCGTGAACGATGTGAATTTTACCGTCAACGATGGCGAGTTCGTCGCGCTGGTGGGGCCTTCGGGCTGCGGCAAGACCACGACACTTAACCTCATCGCCGGGCTTTTGCCGATGAGTGGCGGTGACATCTCCATCGGCGATCGCATCGTCAATGACCTCGATCCCAAGGATCGGGACATCGCAATGGTGTTCCAGAACTATGCGCTTTACCCAAACAAGAGCGTCTACAAGAACCTGGCGTTTCCTCTGCAGATGCGGAAACTGCCCAACGACGAGATCGACCGCAAGGTGCAGGCGGCTGCAAAGGTTCTGGACATTACCTATCTGCTGGAGCGCAAGCCACGTGAACTCTCCGGTGGCCAGCAGCAGCGCGTAGCACTTGGCCGTGCCTTGGTGCGCGATCCGGCTGTGTTCCTGATGGACGAGCCGCTATCCAATCTAGACGCCAAGCTGCGCGTGCAGATGCGTTCGGAAATCAAGCGATTCCACCAGGACCTCAATGCCACGATCGTCTACGTCACCCATGACCAGCTTGAGGCTGTTACCATGGCCGACAAGATGGCGGTGATGAATGGTGGCCTGCTCCAGCAATACGACACGCCAGCGCGGGTGTTCGCCAATCCCATCAACATGTTCGTTGCCGGTTTTATTGGCAGCCCTGCCATGAGCCTGGTTCCCCTGCAGGCGAGTACGGTCGATGGGCGCGTTTCGCTCAGCAGCGTTGAAGGCTGGTCCCTCCCGCTTTCGGATGCAAATGCCCGCAAAGTCGCTTCCGCAAAGTCTGCCAAAGTGGTCCTGGGGGCCCGTCACTCCACCATCCGTCTGCACAAGGAAGCCGCAACCGGCTTTGTACCGGCAAAGGTCTATACGGTCGAGCCAACCGGCGACATTACGTTCGTACAAGCATTTTTGTCCGGTGCGATCGTCAATATCAGCCTTCCGCCAACCGTCTCGGTGGCCCCTGACGAAATGGTCTGGCTCGAATTCGACCAAGAGCGCATCCACCTGTTCGATGGCGAAACCGAAATGGCATTGCGCGCCGACTGAACGGCGCCCCAGCGAGACCGACTATGACTATAAAACTCAAAATCACCGCCATGACGCCCTACGCCGTCAAAGTTGGTATCCGGAACCAGTTTTTGCTCAAGGTCGAAACTGACCAGGGCATTTTCGGCTGGGGCGAGAGCGGCCTGACCGGACGCGAGAAGGCTGTCGCCGGAGCGATCGAGCATTTCCGCGAATTTCTCATCGGCAAGGACGCCATGCAGATCGGCCGTATCTGGCAGGAACTCTATCGCAGCCAGTATTTCGAAGGTGGGCGCGTGTTGCAGGCAGCCATTTCCGCCATCGACATCGCGCTGCACGACATCAAGGGCAAGGCACTCGGCGTGCCGGTCTATGATCTGCTCGGTGGCAAGCAACGCAACATCATCCCCACCTTCGCCTCAACCGGGGACAGTGCCGGCGAAGGCGCCATCGAGAGGGCCAAAGAGCTTCAGGCCGAAGGGTTTGGTGCGATCCGCTTCTTTCCGATCGGACAGGACAGTCGCGACATCTTCGAGCCGCGCCAGTCGATCGCAGCAACGGCCCGCATCCTCAACAAGGCGCGCGAGGAACTCGGCAGCGAGGTCGTGCTGGGTATTGATTATCACCATCGTCTGTCCGTGGCCGAGGCGGCAAGCTTCTGCAACAAGCTGGACAAAGGCGTGCTGGATTTCCTCGAAGAACCCATCCGCGACGAGACGCCAGAGGCCTACGAGTCGCTCCGTACCATGACCGACATCCCCTTTGCCATTGGTGAGGAGTTTGCCAGCAAGTGGCAGTTCCTCCCCTATATCGAACGCGGCATTCACCAGTTCAACCGTATCGATGTGTGCAACGTCGGGGGGCTGACCGAGGCCATGAAGGTGGCCGGCTGGAGTGAGGCGCACTACGTCGATCTGATGCCGCACAATCCGCTTGGACCAATCTGCACCGCGGCGACAATCCACATGGCTGCGGCCGTCCCGAACTTCTCCTGGCTCGAAACCCGCGCTCCTGAACGTGGGCTGGGTTTTGACAACGACGACTTTTTCCCCGTTCAGCCCAAACTGGAGCGCGCCGTCTATCCGGTGAGCGACGCTCCGGGTCTCGGCGTAGAGGTCAATGAAGAACGGCTTGCCAGGGAGAGCTTTGCCTTCTGGGAAGCGCCGCACCTGCGGCGAACGGATGGTTCGGTAACGAACTGGTAAGTGGAGGAACCAAGCATGATCAAGACCCTGGATATCCAGCGACCACCAAAGCACCTGATCGAGGGGCTAAGAGGTCTGGGCGCCGCAACCATTGCAGGCACGCTGGGCCACATGGGCTTTCGCAATCCGCATATGACCGGAATTTTGCCCCAGACCAAAGGCAAGTCCATCTGCGGGCCTGCCCTCACGTTGCAATGCTTGCCGCAGCGACCGGACCTGTTCAGCGAGGGGGAGTATGCTGACCCCGAAACCCAGTTGCACCGCCATGTGCTCTACCATGTGCAGGAAGGCGACGTCGTCGTGGTCGATGCGCGCGGCGACATGCGCTCGGGTATTTTTGGTGACATGATGAGCACCTATTTCAAGGGTCGCGGCGGCGCCGGCATCATCATAGACGGGGTCATGCGCGACCGGCCCAACGTCGAACAGCTCGACCTGGCGCTCTGGCTCAAGGGTTGGTCGCCAAACTACCATGTGCAGAACGACATCTACCCAAACGCCGTCAACGTCACGATTGCCTGTGGCGGCGTAACGGTGGTGCCTGGCGACATCATCGTCGCCGATGACGATGGCGCCGTGGTCGTTCCGGTATCGATGGCCGAGGCAGTTATCGAGGACGGGCAAAAGCATGCGGAATGGGAAGAGTTCTCCCGCATTAAACTGATGGAGGGCGCTCCCTTGCAGCGATACTATCCTCTCCATCCTGATGCGAACAAAGAATACGAGGCCTGGCGCGCACTGAACCGCTGAAACCGGACGTGCGGTAGCCGCAGCTATGCGGCTACCCAGGCCCTGCGCAAACCAGGCCGTTCCTGGATTTTGCTTTGTCTTAGCCACCCTTTATTGAACCGCTCACCAATCTCTGGTCGGTTATTCAGGGCGATCCTGTCGTTCTTGAACCTAGTTCTGCCTGTGCGGCGCAGATGCGATCTATCAGAGCGTCAAAGTCGCCCTTCGGCGGGCGGTTCGTTGCGAGTCGTTGCTTGAGATGCATGATGGGTTCGGTGAGGATTTCGTCCAGGTCTTCAACGCATGTGAAGTCGCCGACGACGCTTTTGATCTTGGAGTTGTCGAAGATCGCCGTCCAGGCCTTGTCTCCCAGCAAAGGCCCGATCCATTCCGGATTGTACTTGATGAGCGTATCGGTCGGCACATGCACGATCTTGGCCTCGACGCCGAGCAACCGGGCTATGGCCTTCTGAATGTCGTCCCAGATATGGGCGCGATCATTAGTGATGTGGAAAGTATCGTTGAGTGCCGCTGCCTTGCCGAACAGCCGAACAAAAGGCACGGCAAAGTCCACTGATCGTGTCAGGGTCCACGGTGTGTTCCCGTCGCCGGCGACGATGGTTGGCTCGCCGTCCAGCATGCGTCGCGCCATGATGTCGCTGTCGCCGATCATGATCGGCAACCCGGTTCGCACGGTGAGGCTTGGACGCACCACGGTCCACGCCAGGCCATCGGACCTTGCCAACACTTGCTCACAGGCAATCTTGGCTTGACTGTAGGGCCAGTATGGATTGATCGCCGGAGTTTTCTCGGTGATCACGTAATGCCGGGCCGGCTTTTCATAGACCGACGCCGATGAGATGAAAATGTACTGGCCGCAATGGCCGGAAAACAGCTCGACGTCCCGCGTCACCTGATCGGGC
>JAQGKG010000007.1 GCA_028290245.1 Devosia sp.
GTGCGGCAATGTTGCTGGGCATTGTCTTGCTGCGACAAGCCAGCATGCTGCCACTTTTCTGCGTGTTTGCTGCCGCTTGGCTGGGCTTTTGCCTGCTGCCGCTGCATGGCGCCTGGTTTGGGACCACGATGCTGGCGCGGCCAGCCTTCGGAACCTACGAGGCGCGCGTCGATGAGGTGATTTCGGCGACCGACGAGGCTCGCCGGATTGTGGTATCTGGTATCACGCCGTTTACGGGCGATCGTCCGGTTTATATCGCCAAGGCAAGACTGGTCGTGCCGCCACAGCCACTTTTGGCGCCGGGCGACATTATCCGCGGCAGGATCAGGCTGGCGCCAGTGCCGGGGCCAATCCTCCCCGGCGCATTCGACAGCCAGTTTCACGCCTATTTTGCCGGCATCGGCGCCTATGGCAATGTAACCAGCGAGTTCAGCCTGGTCTCGACTGGCAACGCATTCGACGTGACGCGCGCCATCGAGAGCCTGCGCATGGCGATCGGCGCTCGCATCGATGCGGTGCTGGATGCCCATTCAGCGGCGATCGGCCGGGCCATGGTGGTCGGCGACCAGAGCGCCATCGATGATGCCACACGCGAGGTGATGGCGGCCTCGGGGCTGGCACACATCTATTCGATCTCGGGGCTGCATCTATCGATTGTCGCAGGCGGCATGTTTTTCCTGCTGCGGCTTCTGCTGGCCTCGATCCCGGCAACGGCGACGCGCTGGCCGGTCAAAAAAATCGCAGCGGCCGGTGGCATTGTGGCGGCGATATTTTATCTGCTGCTGGCAGGTGGATTGGCCAACGTGCCGGCGCTACGCTCGACCATCATGCTCGGGCTGATCTTTGGCGCGGTATTGGCCGGGCGTCGGGCGCTAACCATGCGCAACGTCGCGATCGCGGCGCTGGCCATCATCTTGATTGATCCGGCTAGCGTGTTCCGCGCCAGCTTCCAATTGTCATTTGCCGCTGTGGTGGCGCTGATCGGCATTTATGAAATTCCGCGCAAGGCGCCGGATGGTGATCGCAACTGGGGCCAACGGCTATGGAACACCGTATGGGCAACAGCGCTGACTAGCTTCATCGCCGGCACGGCGACAATCCTATTTTCCGCCTATCACTTCCAGCAGACCTCGCCGCTGGGCGTGCTGGGCAATGTGCTGGTTCTACCGGTGGTGAGCCTCGTCGTCATGCCGTTTGCGGTGCTGTCAGTGCTGGCCATGCCCTTCAGTATGGAGGCGCCCTTCGTCATGGCAATGGGCTGGGGCATCGACCGGATGGTGGATGGCGCAGCGCTGGTGGCGGGCTGGAGCGTTGGTCTCACCGGTAACCCGCTGCTGACCAGTACCGCGCTGATTATCGGCCTCGTGGCCCTAGCCTGGTTCGCCTTCATCAACAGTTGGTGGCGGTTGGCGGGGCCGGCGTTGGCATTGCCGCTGATCCTCTTTGTCGGGCTCGATCAGCGACCGGATCTGCTGATCGCCGACACCACCCAGGCGATAGCCATGCGAACCGGGGATGGCATGGGCCTGATCAGCGGCAAAGTGGGGAGCTTTGCCGTCGATGTCTGGGGCGAACATTATCAGGAAGTCGTCGCCGCCGAAGTGCACGGCACACGTTGCGATGCCCTCGGCTGCATCGCGCAGAGCGAACGATTCTCGGTGGCCATCATCCGCAACGCCGCCGCGTTCGCCGAAGATTGCGGGCTACACGATCTGATCATCGGCCGCGTGCGAGTGCCATCAACCTGCATTGGCGGGCAGGTGATCGATGCAAATGCTTTGTACACGGGCGGCGTTCACTGGCTGCGCTGGAACGAGACGGCGGCGCGGTTCGACATCCGCACCGCCATTCCCAATGTCACTAGGCCATGGCGAGTCGCGCCACGGTGACGCCGGCTGCCAGCATATCGGCAGTCCCGAGCACGTAGCCGGCTTCGTCCGATGCCGGGACCAGCGTGGCCGGGCCTGCACCGTAGTTTACATAGATGCGGAAACCGGCACGGGTGCGGCAGCGGACGCCGGCTGGCAGTTGGATGGTGGGCAGATCGGCTTCGGCGATAAGGTAGTCGGCGACGCGCTGGATCAGCGCCTTGGTACCGGTAGCGCCGAGGTAAAACAGCTTGCCCTGGTTGACCAGTACCGGCCAGCCTTCGACATCCTCGATGACGACATTGGCGCGGGTTTCCAGACGCTCGCGCCAGTGGTGGATGGCGCCGCTGCCCTTTACCTCGATGTCGATGCTCGGATCTATGCTGTCGACGCGCATGACCTTGACGTCGAGCAGGTTGCTCGGCAGGTCCGGGGCAAGTCCTGTGGGAATGGCAAAATCCTGCGTCTTGGAACCCGAGCGCGGCCCGATCAGCAGGTGGCCATCGAAGTCGGCGATGGCAGTGCGCAGGTCATCATTCCAGGCGAACAGCGCCGGGATGGCGACGATGTCATAGCCGGCAAAGCTTGTGGTGCTGGGCGGCAGCACGTCGATATCGACGCCATGCTTGCGGAAGGCGGCATAGAGCGCGCGGACATGTGCACCGTGGCTGAAGCCCTTGGCCTGCGGCTGGATTTCCCAAGCCCATTCGCTCTGGTAGTCATAGACCACGGCAACGCGGCCCTTAGCGGCGGGGCCGTCGAGGGTGATGGTCTTTAGCTCTTCCGCCACCTGCATCGCCTCATGATAGGCGGGCGCGGGCTCGCTATCGGGCCGTAGCAGGCCAGCATGCATCTGTTCCTGCGCAAACGGCGCCTGACGCCAGCGGAAATAGGTCACCACCTCGGCGCCATGCGCAAAGGCTTCCCACGCCCACAGGCGAGCCATGCCGGGCAGGGGATCTGGATTGAACTGTGCCCAGTTCACCGGGCCGGGCTGCTGCTCCATGATCCACCAGCGGCCATGGCCTACGGTGCGATAGAGGTCATGGTGGAAGGCGGCGTTGTCCGGATCACCTTGGCGCATATAAAGGCGCTTGGTTTCGTCGGGCTCGTTGCTGACCGCGAGGTGGCCGAGCGGG
>JAQGKG010000024.1 GCA_028290245.1 Devosia sp.
TTCGGTGGCGCGGGACTGGTTCTCGACGCTGGATACTCTTGTCCTAAGTCCCAAGCCGCCATCGAGCCAGATGAGCACCGACTGGGCACGTTTCGAGGCGTGTCTGGCGGCCGCGCAAGGCAGGCCACTGACCGTGCTCAAGCTGGCGGTCTTCGACGATGAAGACTATGCCTATGCCAAAGATGCGGCGGCGCGTTATCCGCACCTGCCGATCTATCTTCAGCCGGGCAACCACACGCCGCCATCGCCCGATACCGACGATGTCATCATCGACATAACGGGGGTGATGCGACGCATGGACTGGCTGGTCGACAAAGTGACTCACGACCGATGGTTCGAGGCACGGGTTTTGCCGCAGCTTCATGTGCTGCTCTGGGGCAATACCCGCGGCGTCTAGCCCCGTGTCGCAACACCGGTGGTGGTGAACGTCGTCTAGCGATACGAAGAGCCATCCATAGGTGACCTACCGCCGCGACTGCGCTATCGGTCCGGCATAGACCACCCCGTGGAGATCGGAATAGCCAGCCTGCCAGGAGCATCCATGTCCTTTCGTCCCGAAACCAGGCGCCTGACCATACGCGACATTCAGGCGCTCAGAGAACGCGGCGAGAATATCGCCATGCTCACCGCCTATGACCATGTCACCGCAGGCCTGCTGGATCAGTCGGGGATCGACATATTGCTGGTCGGCGACAGCCTGGGCAATGTCGTTTTGGGACACGAAACCACGCTACCGGTGACACTGGCAGACATGATCCGGCACGCCGGAGCGGTGCAACGCGGCAGCAGTCGCGCCTTGGTCGTATGCGACCTGCCGTTCGGCACCGCGACCGATCCGGAAACGGCGTTGCGCAGCGCGATTGCGGTGCTGCAGGAGACCGGCTGCCAGGCCGTCAAGATCGAAGGCGGCACCTGGGCGGCGCCGATTGCCGCGCGGCTCGTGCAGCAGGGCATTGCGGTCATGGCCCATATCGGGTTGACGCCGCAGTCGGTGCATCAGCTCGGCGGCTATTACCGCCACGGCAAGAGCGATGCCGAAGCACGCCAGCTCATCGAGGCGGCGCAGGCTCACCAAGAAGCAGGCGCCTTCGCCATCGTACTGGAATTTGTCGTCCCGGAACTCGCCGCCGAAATCAGCAGGTTGCTGGATATCCCCACGATCGGCATCGGTTCGGGATCCGACTGCGCCGGGCAGGTGCTGGTGATCAACGACCTGATCGGCCTCGGTATCCGTCCGCCGCCGAGCTTTGCCAAGTCCAAGGCCGATGTCGCCAGCATTGTCCGCGAGGCCGTTGCCGCCTATATCGCTGAAGTCAAAGGCCCGGCGGAGGAGCCACCACTTGTCTGAACACTGGCTGCTGCTCGATATCGGCAATACCCATACTGTGGCCGGCGTATTTCAGGCGGATGGGGCACACGTCGCTGAGAGGCGCTTCCGCACCGATCCCCATTGCACCGCCGATGAATATCGGGTGCTGTTGCGGCAATTGTTCCAGGACCCCCTTGGCAGCAGTGTTTGGGCATTGGCCGACCGCGTCATTCTTTCTACCGTCGTGCCGGCACTGGAACGCGTGGTAGTTCAGGCGTGCGGGACCTGCCCTGCCTCTCCGTCAGCGCCGCATTGACGCGCGATTTCGAACTCGATCTTCCCCATCCTGAACAATTGGGCGCCGACCGGCTCTGCAATGTGGCGGGTGCATTGCAGCTTGCGCCGGCGCCCCTGCTGCTTGTCGATGCCGGCACGGCGACAACTTTTTGCCTGATCGATCCCGTGCGCGGCTATATCGGAGGCGCGATCGTTCCCGGCCTTGAAACCAGTTGGCGGGCCTTGCAGGGACGCGCCGCCAAGCTCTTTTCCGTCCAGTTGGTGCGGCCCGATATGGCCGTGGGCAATACGACCGAAACCCAGCTTCAGAGCGGCGTCCTGCAGGGCTATGAGGCATTGATCGAAGGCTTGAGCGACCGGCTGATACGCGATGCGGGCTTTACCGAAGCGACCCTCATCGCCACCGGCGGCTGCTCCCGGCTGATCCGCCTGTCCGAGCGTTTCCGCCTCGAGCCCGATCTCACCCTTCTGGGCCTTTTCCGCTACGGGCAGCTCAATGACAAATAACGTCCTCATTGCCGTAACCGGCAGCATTTCGGCCTACAAGATAGCCGATGTGGTCTCGGCCCTCGTCAAGCAGGGCCATCAGGTCCAGTGCATCCTGACGGCCAGCGCTCAACAGTTCATCACTCCCTTGGTGCTGGAAACGCTTTGCGGCCGGCAGGTCAAATCCGACCTATTCGGCGCCGACGTCTCGGGCACCGAACATATCGACCTGGCGCGCTGGGCGGATGTGTTCGTGGTTGCCCCGGCAACGGCCAATATAATCGCCAAACTGGCCCTTGGCCTGGCCGACGATCTATTGGGCACGGTTGCGCTGGCAACGAGGGCACCCATACTGATAGCGCCGGCCATGAACACCGTCATGTGGGAGCATCCCGCCACGCAGGGGAACCTGCAGACCCTTCTGCGGCGCGGCGCGACCATGATCGAGCCGGCCGCCGGAACGCTAGCCTGCGGTGAGGTCGGCATCGGCAAGCTGGCCGCCGTGCCAGACATTGTCTCGGCAATCGAAGCGGCTCTGGTTCCGCCGGCGGGTGATCTTGCCGATCTCACCGTGCTCATCACCGCAGGTCCCACCACCAGCCCCGTCGACGCAGTGCGCTATGTCACCAACCATTCCACGGGCCGCATGGGCGCCGCCATGGCGGAGGAAGCGCTGCGTCGCGGTGCCCATGTGCGCTATGTGCTGGGCGTGGACAAGGGCGTGGTCCGCCCGGTGCCGCCTCGGGACAGCGCCGACCGGTTGACACTGATGGAAGTGCACACTGCCGAGGAGATGGCCGAAGCCGCATTGCGCTTTCTGCCGGCAGTGGATGGCGTGATCGCCACAGCGGCTGTCCTCGACTACCGCGTGGCAAATCCCTCCGCTGGCAAGCTCAAGCGCGCTTCGGCAGCCACGAGCCTGGACATGGTGCCCTCGATCGATGTGCTGGGGGCATTAAAGGCAGCGGCGACCGGCCAGTGGTTCCTCGGCTTCGCGGCAGAGACCGACAATGTCGAAACCAATGGCCGCAACAAGCTCGACAGCAAGAAGCTCGATTTTCTGTTCGCCAATCCCGTCGCGCGCACGGGCGAAAGCACTACTACCGGCTTCGCGGTGACGACCAATGGCGGCATCCTCTTTCGCGCGGAGGGCGAGCCGCTGCTGCTACCGGTGATGAGCAAGACGGAGCTCGCCCGCCGCCTCTGGGACAGTATCCTATGACCACGATCCTGCGGACCATCGCCGAAGTGCGCGCCTGGCGGGACCAGTTGCCTGCCGCCCATCGGGTGGCATTTGTGCCGACCATGGGAGCGCTGCATGTCGGCCATATGAGCCTCGTGGATCTGGCCCGCGACCGGGCCGACGTGACCATTGCCAGCATTTTCGTCAATCCGCTCCAGTTCGGGCCGAACGAGGACCTGGGCAAATATCCGCGGCCCATCGAAAACGACCTCGCACTGCTCGAGGCGGCGGCGATGGACGCGCTCTTCCTGCCGTCGGTGCACGAACTCTATCCCGATGGAGCCTCCACATTCGTGGTCGAGGAAAGCGTATCGCGCCATCTTTGCGGCGCCGTCCGTCCCGGCCACTTCCGCGGCGTCACCACGATCGTGCTGAAGCTGTTCAACATCGTATCGCCCCATCTTGCCGTGTTCGGCCAGAAGGACGCCCAGCAGTGTGCCGTGATCGAACGCATGGTGCGCGATCTCAACCTGCGCATCGAAATCGTTCGTGGCCCTATCGTACGCGAGCCGGATGGGCTGGCACTGAGTTCGCGCAATGACTATCTCGGCGCCGCCGCACGCGCGGCGGCACCGACCATTTTTGCCAGCCTGGAGGCGGCGCGCCAAGCCTTCGCGGGCGGTGAACGCAATGCTGTTGCGCTGGCAGCTATCGGTCGGTCAGTCCTCGCCGCCGAACCCCTGATCGAACTACAATATTGGGAAGTCCGGCACCCCGAGAGTCTTGAGGAGATCGAGACCGTGGGGCCTAGCGGCGCCCTGTTCGCTATAGCCGCCTATCTCGGCTCGACCCGTCTTATCGATAATCTGACGATCAATCCTGCTGGACTGCCATAAGCGATATTATGCGAATCCACCGACCCTTGGCGCCCATTCCGGTCATCCAGGATAAGTTGATACCTGCGAGCTGCCGTCGGCGCCGGCTTAGGCGAATGATATGGCGGCATCCACATCGAACTAGCTCAGAAGAACCGCGAGAAATTCAAGGTCCAGGCGATCTCCCCGAGGTCTGCCAGGCACACGTTAGGCGATCAGCGTGCGAAATCTCAAGATCACCCCGGTTGGGGTAAAGTTCGAGGTGACTTTGGCGGAGCTAGCATGTTGGCCGCCATCTCCTGTCTCTGCTTCAACGACGCCTGGGCCAGACGAGGCTGGTCCTTGGTCGCGAAGTGCTTCGCGACGAACGGCAATTGGCTGTCATCCACGCCGTAGACGTATTTCACGGCATAGTCACACATCTGCCGATTGCACTCGCGTACCGGCTGACGGTGGGACATCGCAAGTATTGGGCGCAGCGCGGCTTCGTCCTTTGGTGCGACAAATAGCTTCCGCGGCCCAATCGGCAGGGCGAGATGCCCGCCCTTGATCATTAGTCCGTTGGTTCTGATGACGGGACGATCCGAGGTCATGAAATCATAGTCGGCATCTAACGTGCCGATCACGTACCAGAGCATATGATGGATTTTGCGGGCAA
>JAQGKG010000009.1 GCA_028290245.1 Devosia sp.
CTAGCCAATACTGCTACTGCAATTCTGGTGGTCGCCGTCCATCCACCAACGCAGGTGAGCAATAGAGCCAAGATGCCTATCCCTGCCCAAGCGTTGCTTCGCAGGCTGGCGAGGTTTAGTGCGGGCAGGCTTTCAGTTTTCGCTGGCGTCAACATCATCCGAAGTTGTTTCTTTCTGTTCAATGCGCTCGCCAGCGCGTGTTGTCTGCAAGCCAATAGCCTGCATGACCTCATTCTTTTCGCCAAACTTGACCTGTCGGCCATTCTCCATAAGCAGCAGCTTGTTCAGTGCAGCGATCGCGCTGGGCCGGTGGGCCACTACCACTACAATCGCTCCTCGCGCTTTGGCGCCGAGAATGGCGTTGGTCAGGGCCTGGTCGCCTTCACCATCGAGATTGGAATTTGGCTCGTCGAGCACGATAAGGAAGGGATCCCCATACATCGCTCTTGCCAGTCCTATCCGCTGGCGTTGTCCGGCGGACAAAACGGAGCCATATCGACCGATCTGGGTGTCATATCCGCGCGGCAAGCTCGATATAAGACTGTGAATGCCGGCCTGTTCGGCCGCCTTAAGAACGGCATCCGTTACATCGCCGGGCTGGAAGCGAGAAATGTTTTCAGCGACTGAACCCTGAAATAGCTCTACTGATTGCTGGAGATAGCCGATGAACCCACCGAGGCGCTCCCTATCATAATGAGCCATCTCGGCCCCATCCAGACGGATCTGGCCGGACAGGATGGGCCATACACCAACTAGCGCCCGGGCTAACGACGATTTGCCAGAGCCTGACATCCCGACGATTCCCAGGCCATCGCCGGCGTCGAGACTAAAATTGATCCAGGCAGCTAGCGGTCGTTGGTCAAGAGCTGGGGAGGTCGCCACATTGGAGACCGCTATCTCGCGGCTGGGTCTCGGCAACGTGGTGGTGATGGTCGGTTGGGTGTCGGCTTCGATAGCAGTCGCTATGCGATTAAGAGCCTGACGGGCGCCTACAAAGCCGCGCCATTGAGTGACAGCTTGCTCCACGGGGGCTAGCGCGCGCGCGGTGATGATCGAGGCGGCAATCATCAGCCCTGCTGTTAGCTGCCCTTCAATCGCCAGGTAGGCGCCCAACGCTAGTACGGCTGATTGGAGGAAATATCGAAAGCCTCGGCTAGCCGAAGAATAGAACGCCAGTCTGTCGCCGGTTTGTCGCTGGCTCTGGGCAAGCTGATCGGCAACTTCCTGCCAGCGCACCGTAATCTGCCGTAACATGCCCATGGCCAAGACAGACTCAGCATTGGAACGCGCATTCGCGCCGATAGCCGAACGTTGCAGGAATTGACCATTGGCAAGACGCGCCGCGCCGCGGGACTGCATTTCGCTGACGGCCAGGATCAACGTGATTACGATGCCGCCCGCTATGGCCAACAATCCAAGCAGGGGGTGGAGCGCATAGACGAGGCCGAGATAAATCGGCAGCCACGGGAGATCAAGCAGCACGAATAGGCCGGCGCCCCCAATGAAGCTTCGCACGAGGTCTAGGTCGTGCAGTGGATCGAGGGTGTCATTATTGGCCAGACCCTGGCGAACATAGACAGAGAATAGCCGCGACGAAAGCGTATCGGACCACACGGTCGCAAGCCGGGCAGCGATCCGCAGGCGAAGGCTCTCGATCACGACGAAGAAGCCATACATGACGGCCATCAGCAGCGTGAGCGCCACCAGAGTTGGAATAGACCGGCTAGTCAGAACGCGGTCATAGACCTGCAACATGAAGATAGAGCCGGTCAGCGTCAGTAGGTTGGCCACGATGCTCAAAGACACCAGTGCAACGAACGGCAGTGGGAAGCGCCGAACGAGCTGTTCTAATCCAATCATATAAAATCCCGGAGACCGAATCAGCTTGGCCTCGTTCGCAACTGAGATTTGGACATATTATCGGGCAAGCTAAAGGCAGGCCTATGTCCTCACTGAATGGCTACAGTGTACAAACCGAAGGGCGCTAGCGACAGTAGCGAACCGCAATGTGAATCTTTGAACATTGCCCTTTGCAGCTTCGGACACTGCTGATCACTATTTTATCAACGACGCCAAATGTTTAAAACGTAATGGGCCTGTCAGCTAGCCGTCAGCTAGGCGGTGCTAAAGCTTCTGGAAGGGGGATGTTGAAAAGGTGGACTATGGCATCGAACCTAGACGTGCATATCAAGGATTACGGCGGCAGGGAGTTTGGTGGCGAGTATAGCGTGGGCAAGATCACCACGGCAAAAGGCCGCCTGATGGTGCAACTGGACTATTGCGGCACCAAGAGCAGTAAACGGCTTACCACCGCATGGCTTGAGATCGACGAGACGGTAGTCCGCGAGATGCTGGGCACACTGATGCCGGCCGCTGCTTCAGAGCCACAGTGAGTTCAAGATTTAGGCTTGAGCATTCTCGACATATCGATGCATTTGCGATGCGGTCGCATATTCGGGACGCAGGCTTTTGACTTTGCCGACGACCGCGGAACGCGAGATATTCAGCGCTTTCGCAATCTCGGAAGTCGTCCTGCCAGAGACCCAAAGTCCAGCGAAGTGGACAATGAGCTCGTTGGTCCACAACACGGGCAACGGAGATATTGCGGGGTTATGCATCATGGTTTCGCACCCTGTAGTCATCCCATCAAGCTAAGCCCAGATCGCCTAGATTTGGTTAAGACTTGCGTTTAAACAATGTCAAAATCGTCGACCCTTAGGACGGCATGGTTGTCCAGGGTTGCGATAAGCTGCGCGGATCGCGAGCCGGATCCATCCCGATCGTAAAACAACTCGCCCGATGCCTGGTTGTAGATCAGAAAATGGTCGGCATCGTGCGCGTGCTCGCCGAAGAACAGGTTAGCGCTACTAAAGCCATGGCCAAGAGATTCCATCTTGGCGCTCGATAGTTCGATGGTATCTTGCCCGGAGGTGAAGTCGCGGATCACGTCGCTGTTACCCTTGGTACTAGCGTTGCGATCGAACACGAATGTATCGTTGCCCGTGCCACCAAACAGCACATCATGGCCGAAGCCGCCGTTGAGACGATCATTTCCGGCACCGCCTACCATGAAGTCATTGGTAGACTTGCCACGTAGCACATCGTCCCCAGAGGTGCCCGAAAACGTCCTGACGGCTCCCGCCGCCTGCTCGTCATTTGGCTGCGCCACTGGAACAGGCGCCGGCAGAGACACCGGAGGATTTGCGGGCAGGGGAGAGGGGGATGGCGAAGCTGAACGGCTATGATCGGCGTCCAGGGCAAAAATCGACACCTGGCCATTGCCGCTGCCGGTCTTTTCATTCACGCCGAGATAAGCGCCCGCCTTGAAGTAAAAAGAATTGTCATTCCATGCATCGTTGATTTCGCTGGTGGAAGAATAGGTTTGGCCGTCGGCGATGACAGATACCGTCAGTCTGCCGTTCGCCACATCCATGGTGTATGAAAATGTTTCGTTCAGTGACACCGAAGGCTGCTTGCCGTCGGCGTTAAGCAGTTCGATGTGCACGTCCTTGGTGCCATTGGTGGTGATATCGTTAGCGAAGAACAACGTGCCGTCTTCCCAAGCAAGGCGCACCAATTGACCGTCGCCACCGTGGATCTGACCCACCACGATCTTGCCATATGTACCGTCTGACTGCGACGGAGCAATGTCCACCTGCATGGTCGCACTCAGGTGTCCGCCCTGCGAAATTTTCCACTCTGCCGGTGCCGATCCGTTCATCTCGCGCAATTCGGAGCGCGAATAAATCGAGCCGCCGGTCGTGGCACCAATTACGGGGGCGGACAGGACCACAGCGCCGTCGGTGCCCGTGTGGAAATAATCTTCATGAACATAATTGCCGAGAACCGTCACCTCGGCAGCCTTCCCGTCGAAAGTCCCTTTTGCATCGACGGGGAGTTGCAGCTTCCATTCGGAGAGGTTTAAATTTGCGCCTGGCACAACGTTCGGGTTGAGAGACATGTTCACTCCAGTTCAGTTGGCCGACATTGATAAAGCGACTGGTTGCCAACCTCGGTCCGCTTTTGCGATGACAATGTGACCTCAATCAGTCATTTCGTTCGTCACGTCAGGAGTGCGCGACGATCAAACTGCCGCATGCATTATCCATCAATGACTTAGCGCCACCCAGCACAGCAAATGCACATGGCTTTAGCACTGGTCCGGCTCACGATTAGGCTGCCAAAAGGGCACGCAAACAGGAGGGATGCCACCTTTTCGCTGTAAACAAGTAAAGTGGAATAAGGTTAACCGAGCCTTAACGGCCCGCCCTTAGCCATCTGAAAAGCGCTGTAAAAGCGACGGGGCGGTCCCGCTTCAGCCGATAGACATAGACGAGCCTCGGTACGCAAGTCGCTCCCGAGATCCGTAGCTGAAGGTGGGCTATTTTTGCGTTAGCGGTCGCAGTTGGACCTGCATGAACGTAAATCGACAGGTCTAGTTGTTCACGAAATCAGAAGGAACGACACTGATAGAGCGAACGGCACCGAACCTGGCATAAACAACCGCCGCACATGTCGTAACGATCTTTGCGGCGATCCGGTAGTCACGCTTAAGGTGCACGGAGCAATGGCCGACATCGCTATCGCAAACCATTTTACCGATCACGGCGCGATCAACTGGAGAAAGGGCGCTGACCACATCGAGCATAGTATCGAGTTCCGCCGCGTCCGCGGCAGTGCTCTCGAAATTCACGCCATGCCAGCGGTACTGAGCTCGCGCGTCATCGACCAGCACTCGGCTATCGTTTCTGATCCTTGTTGACTTCCGTTGCATAAATTTATTCCTGATCGGCGTTAACCTATCATGGGCAATTGTTGGAAACCACAGACATCTGGTGCGGATGTTGACACAGCCAAGCCGACGAAGCTGCCAGCTAAATACTCAGTTCGATTTGGCCTGGTCACAGCCGAAAGCGGACAGTCAGCATTGCACCCCGTTATGGACGTCGCGGCGACCTCCGCAGCGAGATAGGTTGCGGCGGTCAGGCCGGCTGGGCCGCCCGCGACGATCACGCAATCATAGTCGAAATTATCTGCGGAAGTCATGAGCATCTCACCCGCAATTGCGCTAACCGACATTGTAGTGGATGCCCGACAGCGCGTCAGCCATCTTGCCCGAGCCCCGTGTAGATCGTGGCTGGGCCGGAGTGCTGGTGTGTCATAGCCTCGACGATCGCTGCCGCGATCAGATCACTGCCTGCCTCTGACGGCTCAATGGCATTTGCGAAATGAAGCTCGCTTCGAAACATGACCCGAAGGTCAATCAGCGGCAGCCGACGCCTCGCCGCCTCTCGTGTAATTACATCATTCAGAACGCCCAAAGCGAGATTGGCCAGCCTGCGTTGCTCCAGATTAGGCAGCAGCACGTCGTAGATAGTGCAAACCGCGGTTGGAGGATCAAAGCGCTGCGCCCGATCCATTAGTTTTCCGTATTGGTCTTCAAATCTATCGCGGATCACCAAAACTTTCCCGAGCGCCTCAGCGACCGTCCGAGCTGGCTCGAGCAACACGCTGACAGACCTTAGAGCGTCATTGCCGCCGGCACTGATCACGAGAAGCGTGGCGTTCTCAGGGACATCATTCAACTGGGCGATGGCACCTTCGATCACTGCACCGTCGCGAGCGAGCAGCGTCACGCCACTACCGTTCAGCCTGCTCCTCAGCCTCGATGCAACGTCTCCACCGCGAGCCACGTAGGCGCCATTATCGAGGATGGAATCTCCAACGAGAACCACATGTCCCATTCCAGCGCTCCTTTCCACTATCAACAACTACACAACCTCTCCTGCGCGGTAACGGCGTGCTGGGATCCAAGTGCTTTAGAAACCGAGTATCTCCGCGATCTGCTCCACAACATCACGGCCGTCTTGCCGATCGAAGATCAGGCGGTTGTCCTTTGATTTGAATTCTCCCGAGAGGGCCGAGGAGATTTTGGTGGGATCGGCGTGCCCTACCACGGTGAGTGCAATGCCCAACGGACCAGCATCGATGCGCTCGATGTGCATGGAGCCGGCATTAATGCTGAGACGTGAGATGGCGATGAGCCTTTCAACCGCCTCAGGCACTGGGCCAAAGCGGTCTTCGAGCTCGTCGGCAAACTCGTCGAGATCTTCGAGTTTGGTTATGCGCTGCAGGCGGGCATAAAGGTTGATGCGAACCACGGCTTCGGGCACGTAGTCCATCGGAATGCTGCCGGTTGTACTAATGTTGAGCTCGGCTGGACGGATGTTTTCCGCCGGCTCGCCTTTGGTCTCCGCCAAGGCGCGCTCCAACAACTGCTGGTAAAGCGCCGAGCCGATCAGGTGCACGTGCCCGGCCTGATCCTCGCCCAGGAGATCGCCGGCCCCCCGGAGTTCAAGATCGCGGGCGCTGATGTGAAAGCCGGAACCAAGCCGGTCAAACGCTTCGAGCGTCGAGAGGCGTGCCCGCGTATTTTCGGGAACCTCCTGTTCCGGATCAAGGAACAAGTAGGCCACCCCCTGAGCGCGGCCGCGCCCGACGCGACCGCGCAACTGGTGCAATTGGGAAAGACCGAACCGATCGGTGCGCCAGACCAGCATGGTATTGGCGCGGGGCACGTCGAGGCCACTTTCGATGATGTTGGTGGCAAGCAGCACATCGCCATCGCCATTGGCGAACCCCATCAGAGCGGCGTCGATCTCTTGTGGCTTGAGACCTCCATGGGCAACGACCACGTCGAGGTTCGACACGATGCGCTGCAACTCCGCCCGCACGTCCTCTATGTCTTCGATGCGCGGTACCACGACAAAGCTCTGGCCGCCGCGACGGGCCTCGCGCAGCAGCGCTGTGCGCGCCGTCGCGGCGTCGAATGGCGCGAGAAACGTGCGGATAGGGCGGCGGCGCGCAGGAGGAGTCGCGAGGATGCTTACGTCTTGCAGCCCAACCATTGCGGCCTGCAGCGAGCGCGGGATGGGCGTGGCCGTCATCGAAAGAAGATGCACATTTTCGGCCATCTCCTGAACTTGCTGCTTGAGCCTGGCGCCAAAGCGCTGCTCTTCGTCGATGATCACAAGGCCGAGGTCTGGTAGCTCGACGTCCTTGCCGGCAATGGCATGAGTCGCCACTACGACGCGAATTTCACCCGACCGCAGACCTTCCTTGGTCGCTGCCGTTTCCGCCGCCGTGTTGAGCCCGGAGAGCGTGCCAACCTTGATGTCGGTGCCAGCGAAGCGGCGTTCGAAGCTTTGCAGGTGCTGGCGCACCAGGACCGTCGTCGGCGCCACCACGGCGACTTGCCGGCCAGCCAGAGCTGCCGCCGCAGCGGCGCGCAAGGCGATCTCGGTCTTGCCAAAGCCCACGTCGCCGCAGATCAGCCGGTTCATCGGGTGACCGGAGGCCAAGTCGTCCAGCACCGCTTTTATGGCCGCTGCTTGGTCTGGGGTCTCGACATAAGGAAAACGCGCAGCCAAGCGATCAACGTCTTTCTTCGGCGGCTTCAGGACAGTCGCTTCGGCGGTTAGCCGCTGTCGTGCCAGTTCGGTCAGACGCTTGGCGGCTTCGTCGATCTCCGTGCTAACAGCAGCCCGTTTCTTGTCCCAGGCTTCAGTGTTGAGCCGGTCCAGCGATACCACATCGGCCTCTGCGCCATAGCGCCAGAGCTTGCCGAAATCCGTTACGGGGACCATGACTTTGGTGTCGCCATGATATTCGAGCTGGATCGTGTCCTGCTCGAGCTCATCGGTTCGTACCTGTGTGAGGTCGCGCAGGATGCCAACACCGAAGTTTTCGTGAACCACGACGTCACCCACCCGTAATTCGAGTGGAGCGACAAGCATCGCCAGATCGACCTGTTCCGCATGCATCCGGCTGCCCAAGACGTCTGCTGCAGCAATGACGAGGAGTTGTCCCCGTTTGTCTGTAAATGCGGTTTCGAGATCTATGTTGGCGAGCCACAGTCCCGATTTGCCGACGAGATCGGCCAAGTCGTCGAGCGTGCCTTGGGGCTGCAGATCATGGCGCTTGAGGAGGCTCACGAGCCGCTTGCGCTCGGCATCGCTGCCGCACAGCAGCACCAGCCCGTTGTCATGCTCGCGGATATAATTGGCCAAAGCACGTCCGGGAAAGCGTTCCGCGGCAAAGCTCGGGATGGCCTCCAACTCT
>JAQGKG010000078.1 GCA_028290245.1 Devosia sp.
GTCGGTGAGTTTGTCGGTCTCGCAATACCGCGAACCCAACAGGTAGATCAGCGTGTCATCAGGCAGATCGCGAATGCTGTGCTGCGCCGCATCATGGGGCACGATGTCAGGCGTGCCGACATCATAAATGTCGAACTCGGTCGATACCGTCATCCTGCCCTGAGGCGCCGTGATGCGCGTGCAGACATTGCCGTAGCTGTCGAGGTAATCCCAACTTTCCAGCGCCGGTGAAAAGTTTAGCACATACGGCGTCAGCAGATCGAGACGACGAGAGCGATGCAGGTTCAGCTCCAGCAGCATGGGCGTGGGGCTTGGGCAGTCATAGCTCAGCGAAAAACCAGCTCGGATTTGCATGGGCGGTCGGCCTTGGGTTGACAGCGTCGTGGACGCAGCAACGTCCTTGAACCCGATAACCCTTCGGCGGCAAATTGGCTGCGTCGGCGATTGAATCTCTGCTCACACCGGCCTATATAGGGACTGCTCGCAAGAGATATGGCGATAAATTGTCATCGTAATAAACCTATCGGACCCGGGGGCAGTACCCGGCGCCTCCACCATCTTCCCGCGCAAGCGAGCAGCCAATGGGGGCGAAACAGGATCGACGAGGGCGTAAAGGGTGTGCTTTTGCTCGGTGAGGTACCACCGTTATCGGTCCGAAACTTATAGTTGCAAATGACAACAATAAGGCTCCAGTCGCTCTCGCTGCGTAAGCAGTGCTAGCATTGGGAAATTAAGTCCTCCACCCCTAGCCGGGTGACAGGCGGGGTTCGCAGGCACCTGGCAACAGAAGCCTGCACTAACCTCCCCTTTGTGTTTCCGCGCCTTTGTCCTTGAATTCTCGCGGAACGTGAGGCTGATATGGGCCGTTCGGGATTCTAAACCAATTTGCCGTATTCTACCCGGCAGCCGATACTCACTGGAAGATAGCCATGGCCGAAGATCACATGCGATACGACATTCTCGCCCAGGAAGCCCTGCGCGGCGTCGTCCGCAAGGTGCTTGCCGAAGTGGCCAAGACCGGCCTTCCCGGCGAGCATCACTTCTTCATCTCATTCCTGACCCGAGCGCCCGGCGTGCGGCTCAGCGAGAAACTGCTCGGTCAGTACGACAAGGAAATGACTATCGTCATCCAGAACCAGTATTGGGACCTCCGGGTCACCGAGATCGGTTTTGAGGTCGGCCTGTCGTTCGACGGCATTGCCGAGACACTGGTCATCCCGTTTGCCGCCATCAAGGGCTTCTTCGATCCCTCCGTACAGTTCGGCCTGCAGTTCGACCCCGCCACCGCGCCGGGTGCTATCGCCGTCGAAGCCGACGCCGACGAAGCTGTCAAAACCACCGCCGCTGAACCAGGCGATGAGAAGCCCGGCGAAAAGGTCGTGAGCCTCGACGCCTTCCGCAAAAAGCCCTGATTTCCCGAGCGCTTTCAGCAAAAATGAACACGGCTTTGCGGATTCAAAGCGCGACGAAACCAGCGTCGACCTGATGGACAAGCGATCCCTTTCCATCGCCGGCCACCGCACCTCCATAGCGCTAGAACCCGAATTCTGGACCGCGCTCGAAGCCATGGCAGCCGAAAAGTCCCAGCCCATGGCAGCACTCATCCGTGACATCGACGAACAGCGGCAGACCACCAACCTATCATCGGCAGCCCGGCTAGCAGTGTTGCGCTGGTATCAGGCGCGGGCTGAGGGTTTAGAAGCAAGCAAGAATACGCCTTCCGAACCTGAGCAATAGGAAGAATACCCCCACCTAGCCTCCCCCTGAAAGGGGGAGGAATCTGGCCAGTGATCGTTCCAAATACTGCCGAAAAACGCGATGAGGCTAGGTGGGGGTACCCTCATAGTTCTCTAAAACGGCCGATTGACCCCAGCGCCGGTTGACTGATTCACCTGCGGCCGAAAGTTGAAATCCATCTGCCCACGGGGTGGCGCGGCCGGTGTTGGCGTTGGCGCCGGTGTCGAAGGCACGCTCGGCTGAGCCTGCTGCTGCTGCTGCAGCAAAAGCTGCCGCTGCCGCTGCGCCTCAGCCGCCACCCGCGCCGCTTCTTCCGCAGCCAACCGAGCTTCCTCTGCCGCCTTCCGACGCTGTTCCGCAATCAGCCGATTACGCTCCTCAGCCGCCGCACGCTGCCTTGCCGCATCTTCAGCCTGCAAAACTTCCAGCCGATCGACCTCAATCTCATTGGCGCGCACCACGATCGACGAAATCAACTCGTCGAGGTCGAGCGTGATTTCAGGCGCCAGCAAGCTGCCACCAACGCGCGTGACAATGCGGGAGGTGTCGGGGCCCACAAGACCGCTGGCATCGTCAAACCCAAGCGGCGTCATGGCAAAACTGCCATTGAGCCCGATCGAGGCCAGCGCCAGGTTCAGGCTTCCAGCCAGCCTCGCGCCCGTGCCCTCGACAATCAGGTTGGCCAGCCGAACCACGCCACCAGCAATGGTGAAGGCGCCCGTCGCCGTCGGCGCAGTGAATGCCCCCTGCTCCAGCGCCTGCCCCATCAGGATGCGCATCGCATCCATGTCCATATTGAGCACGTCGTCAAACCCAGCCACCGCCGGGAAAACCTCTGGCGAAAGCCGTGTCGCTGCCAAATTGGTGAGGGTAAAATTGCCCTCGCCCGTGGTCGCCGCCAGCACTTCGGCGATGCTGGCGCCGGAGCCTTCGAAACGCACTCCACCCTCGATCAACCCGTCCAGCGACGCAGCCACAGCCGGCGTCGCGATAGCATCGATCGGCATTGCCTCCAGCGTCATCCGGCCGCTAACTGTGCGGTCCACTAGGGGCCCAGAGCAGCAAACGGTCACATCGAGACCCAATTTGCCCGCGCCTGAAATCGCCTCGAAGCGCGCCAGCCGCATGCGGGTTTCGTCCCAGCTCAACTCGAAACTTGTCGCCCCGAGCCTTTCCACGCCACCCGCCGCCAGCGCTCCCGCGGAGACGACAATCGTGCCGCGCGTGCGTCGCGTCTCGGTATCCGTGCCGAGCGGGCCTTCCGGCCAAACTGCATCGCCTTCGACAAGCGCCGCTGGGCCAAACAGGGTAACCGCCAGCCCCTCCGCCGACACCACATCGACCGAAATATCGCCGCTGACCGCCGTCGTGGTTCCAGTGCGCGATAGCGAGAGTTCGCCGCCAAAGCCGGTATCGCCCGACTTACCGGCAATCTCGGTCAGCCGCGCCAGCCGGTCGCCCTCGAAATGCAGTTGCGCGCTGCCATCAGCCAGCGGCAGGCTAAGCCCGCGCGCGCCGGCAATACGGGCCAGCGCGCCGGCATCGGCCAGCTTTGCGTCCAGCGTCCCGGCGCCCTGGATTTCGCCATTGTCGGCCGTCAGTAAGTTGCCTGAAAAGCTGACCGTCTCGTCGCCCAGACTAGCCGCAAGGTTGGCGACAAGGCTGTTGTTCGGCGACCCGTCGAGGTTAAAACTGACCAGCATAGAACCATCGCTATCGAATAGTTGCGCATCGCCAAAGCCAATCTGTTGCGTCAGCCCGTCGACATCGGTGGACTCCACCGCTCCCGTGACACGCAAAGGCGCATCGGCGATCGCTAACGCACCACCGCTAAGCTCAGCCCGCAGGTTGAGGTTGCCCACACCAAATGCGCCATCCAGCGTAACTGTCTGCGCCCCGTCGATCGGCTCACTCAAATTGACCAACAGTTCCGCCGGTGCAGATCGCGCCAGGAACTCGCGCCATGCCGGCGGCGTAGACATCACATCGTAAAATGCCCCCAGCGCAGGCGCCGTGCCCGACGCCATGCGCAAAAGCCCCGCCCCGGACAGCACCGGCTCAGCCAAAGTGCCGGAAACTCCCAGCGTCGTATCAAAGCCGATGCCGCCCCAGTCTTCGGCTGAAAGGCGCGACAGGCTGATCCGCCCACTTTGCCACTGCCCCTCGGCCACGAGATTTATGCCATCCTGCCCCAGCACGCGAGCGCTCTTGCCAGTCAGCGAAAAACTACCCTGCGGAAAGCTGGCGCCAAAAGTCGGCTCGCCAGCGATATCCGGCAGCAGTGCTCCCAAAATGGCGCTATCAATCGTACTCAGCTCATCGAAATGCCCAACCACATCAAGCCGCTTTTCGTCACCAAAACCCAGCCGCAGCTCGACCGCGTGGCTATGCTGTTCCAGCATCAACACGCCATCGGTGAGCCCGAAGGCCTCGCCGACCAGCATCACCTTGCCCGATAGCGAACCGGGCACGTTGAACAGCGGCGTATTATCGTCTGGCTTGCGCCATAGCGCTGCCAGCCCATCCAGCCGCGTGCTGCTAAGCGTCACGTCGCCCTGGAAACTCGGATGTTCATTGGCCGCCTGCAATTGCCCGCTGGCCCGCAATTGCGTATCGCCAGGCAATTGCCCCATCAGTTGCTCGATAGTCCACGCCGTGCCGTCGGTGGTCGCATCGACCCGCAGGTTTCGCAGCGAAAAGCCGCGCAGCCCCACTTCGGCCAGGTCGATGCCCACCCGGCCTGCCATTGGCGGGATCAGCGGCGCCGGCAATTCCGATAACAGCCGCACCGCCTCATAGGGCAGTTGCGTCGCGTCTTCCTTGGCATCGCGCGGCGGCAGCGAAAACACCCCGCCAGACACCACCGCATCGAAGCTGCGCACATCGCCGAGCTGGATGCTCGCGGCGCCGGTCAGCCGCGTCCCTGCCCGGTTTTCGTCCGGCCGCAAGGTATAGCCTGACAGCACCACGCGATCCGTCGAGCCGGCCACCTTGGCCTCGAACACCAGATCGCCGCGAATATCCTCGGCCGCTTCGGCAGTCGGCGGCTTCTGGCGATACACCAGATCGCCATCGAACTTTGGCGCCATGCCAGGCTGGAACACGCCCTCGGCCGAAAATGAAAACGCCGTCGATAGGGGCTGCACATAGGCCGAAAGCTGGCTATTCCCGCCCGCGTCGGGGGCGCTGGTGTTGAGCCTGAAACTGTAGTCCTCGCCCTGATAAGCGCCGGTCCCGGTAAACGACAGCGGCCCACCAAAGCTGGACAGGCGCAGATCGCCGCTGACCTTATCGGCCACGAAAGTCTCGCCCGACCGCTGATCCTGCAGCCGGATGGTGGCCTCAACCACGCTAGTCTGGCCCAGCCCGACGCCGCCATTGCCGGTAGCGATCGACACGCCGCTGCCAAAGAACCCGCTGTCATCCACGGTGAAATCGATCACCGGCTGGCGCAGCACCAGCCTCGTGATGCTGTAATTGTCGCGCAGGAAATCCATCAGCGAGAATTCGGCCTCGACACTGTCGACAGTCGCCGCCGGCTCCTCGGGCGAGCCCACCAATACATCCGAAAACCGCAAACGCGGCTGTGGCAATAGGGTGAATTCGATATCGCCGCGCACCGTCACCGGCGTGCCGAGCATGGTCGTCGCCAGCTCTTCCATCCGGCCGCGATAATCGCTCCAGCGGATGAAGTTGGGCGCGATGAACGCACCGCCAAGCACGATGATCGCCAGCGATCCAATGATGATGTAGATGCGGTTGAGCACGGCGCCTGACTACCCGATTAAGCTAGCCAGAGTGTAGGCAACCTCGCCAATGGTGCAACCCCGCCATTGCCTTGAATACACGACGTGAATTGCCGCGGCTTATCAACAACGGGGCATTCGCCCAAAAGTGAAACGGCCGGGCACGAGGCCCAGCCGTTCAAGCTGCATGCATGCCAGCTTATTGGGGCGCTTCCGATCTGGAAGCGCGAAATTCTACAGTGCGCCCACCGCGAAGAAGTGGGTTTCGCCCGAAGAGTCGTCCACGCCGTCATTGTCGGTGATGACAAAACCATTGCCTTCGGCATCGATCGCAAAGCTCTCGACCTTGTCGACCACATAGCCGTTGAAGCTCTTGAGGCCGGGGATCAGGTCCAGCGCCAGCGTCTTGGTGACGACTGGAAGTTCACCATCCAGCGCCGCCGGAACGAGGTCGGCCAAGGCGACCTTGTAGATAGCCTTGAGGCCGGCCTTGTCGGCGATCTGGTTGTCGCGTTCGACGATATAGGCGAAGTCGCCATGCACCGTGATTTCGCTCAAGCCGACCCAGCCACCTTCCGGCGCTGTATCGAGCGGGTAGCTGACCGCGCCCCATTCCTTGGACGAAGGCTTGTACGACAGCAGCTTCACGAAGCCCTTCTCGTCATCACCCCACTCGCGCTGCATCGCAATCCACAGCACCAGTTCGTCGCCCTCGCCCACTGCCGCCACGCCTTCGGCACCGAAGCGCTTCTGGCCTGCCAGCAACTCGACTGGAAAGCCGATCTCGTCTTCGATTTCGCCGTCAGCGTTGACGTGGATCAGGGCGTGAGGCGTCAGCGAAGCGCTATCGCCTTCGTTAGCCAGCCAGTAGCCGCCATTGCCATCCAGCGTGATGCCTTCGAGATCGATCTTCTGGGCAGTGTCGCCATCACGCGTGATGATGGTCTTGCCCGTGATGCGGGCCGGAGCAGCGGTCGCATCGATCGTGTAGATAGCCGGGGCGGCGTAAAGCGCATTGTCCGACACGGCATAGAGCGTAGCAGGCTTGGTCGCATCGGCAACGATGCCGGAAATGGCGGCCCAGCCGATCGGATGACCGTCAGCATTGAGGTCCGAGATGATGGTCGGGAAAGCGGCTGCGCCCTCGGCCAATTCATAAATCATGACATGGCTGCCAACGCCGCCGTCTTCGCGCGGGTCGGTTTCGTTGGCCGTGGCCAGCAGGTTACGCTCGGGGATGGCGATCAGGCCTTCCGGCGACAGGCCCGACGGCAGGGACTGGATGTATTCAGGCTCAGTGCCGGTGTCTTTCCACACCGAGATCAGCGAAGCGCGTTCGAGCGCCACGAAAATGTACTGCGTGTCACCAAAGGTCGCGACTTCCAGACCTTCGGGCTCGACGCCCTTCTTGTTGCGGAAATCAGGGTAGTGGCCAAGCTGGGCGGCCATGACATCGAGCGCATTGCCCGAGTCGAAGTTCACCGAACCATCGCGATTAAAGATGGTGAAACCGCGCGAGCCGCCGTTCCAGTCGCCTTCGTTCGCAACGATCAGGCGGTCAGCATCAAGCCACTTGATGGCGTCAGGCTCGCGCGGAACCGGCTTCTTGTCGGCCGAAAAATCGATCTTGCCATCATTCTTGGTGTCGACGCCCGACACACCGGTTTCGCCGGCTTCAAAGCCGCCGATCACCGTTGCGGTCTTGGCATCGATAATGGCGACGTAGTTGTTCTCCTGCAGCGTGACGGCGATTTCGTCATTGTCGTTGAAGGCAACGAATTCGGCTTCGGCATCATCTGGCGCGATCGACTGCGCGGTCAGCTCGACGCGCTTGATGCCGGCTTCGGTTACAGCGCCGTCAGTTAGCGTCACGATGGTCAGGAAACCAGCGGGCGCCTGCGGAATGGCGCCGTCGCTGACGTCTTCGTCCCGCTGGTTCTCGATGGCGATGGCAAGGATGGTGTTGTCCTTGTTATGGGTGATCGAGTCAGGCTGGCCGCCCAGGTCGAACTCGCCGTCGATTGCCTTGGTGGCGATATCGACCACGACAAGCTTGCCCGACGGTGCGGTCAGCTCTTCGGTGGTGTTGACGGCCACATAGGCCTTGCCGCCGATGACGGTCACCGAAGTTGGCTCGCCGGCCATGTCCATGAAGCCGCCCTGCTTGGGCGCCTTGGCGTCGGTGATGTCGATAAAGCCAATGCCACCAGCCGGGCTATCGGAGTAAATCAGCGTCATGCCGTCATCGGTCGCCGTGATAATTTCCGACGAGGTCGCTTCGGCCTCAGGATTGTTCAGGGCAACCGGAAAGCTCGAAACGCGGTTGAAATACTCAGCGGCATTAACCGAAACGGTCGTAGCCAGCAGGGCTGCGGTCAGCGCAGTCAGCAATTTTGGCGAGTTCATCTGGAGTGCCCCATTAAACGATGGGTCCCGCTTACGGCCAAGCCAAGACTCTCCGGTGACAGGCATGTGACGGATCGGTGACAGCCCACCGTCCTATACATCGCCCACCCGCGACCCTATATTGCCGATGAGAACAAAGTAAGATTCGTCAATGCCCGCGCAGAGCGTCCCTGCCCCGGATGCCGCGATGGAAAGGCCCTTTATGCCCGGTGAAGCCCACCCACTCGACCGCCCCCAAGGCGCCGCCATTACCGGCCAGTTCAAGAAGAACACCCAGGCGCCTGATTACCTGCAGGGCCTCAATGAGGAACAGCGCGACGCTGTACTAAGCATTGACGGGCCACTGCTGGTGCTGGCCGGCGCCGGCACCGGCAAAACGCGCGTGCTGACCACCCGCATTGCTCACATTATCAATACAAACCGCGCCTGGCCCTCCCAAATCCTCTCCGTGACCTTTACCAATAAGGCCGCCCGCGAGATGAAGGAGCGCATCGAAAAGCTGGTCCCGCGCC
>JAQGKG010000086.1 GCA_028290245.1 Devosia sp.
GCGTAATCGCGTTTCACCGATTGGGCCATCCGGTCACTCTCAACGTTAGCAGTCTGCTAGCCGATTGCAGCCCGATAACCGCTAATCCCGTTGCAGAATGCTGGCAATCCAGTGATGATGGTTTCTAGCAGGATCATCTATGACCCGCCGCCCCACCGTTGCCGATATCGCCACCCTGTCAGGCCTCAGCGTCGCAACCGTTGATAGAGTGCTCAATGCCCGCCTTCCGGTACGCACCGAAACCGCTGAGCGCGTTTTCAATGCAGCGCAGCAACTGGGCTATCACGGCACTGGCCTGATCCGGCGGCGGCTGGAACAGAGCTTGCCTCACTACAGGTTCGGCTTCCTGCTGCAGCGGCCGGATCAAGCGTTCTATCAGGACTTTGCCCGCGCCCTTGAGCATGCAGCGACTGAGCCCACGCAATATCGCGTCGCGCCCACGGTTGCCTTCCTGCAATCGCAGACGCCGACCGAGATTGCCGAACGGCTCAAGGATATGGCGAAGCGCAATGACGCGGTGGCCATGGTGGCGGTCGATCATCCGGTTGTGACGGCGGCGGTGGCGGAGGTAGAGGCGGCTGGAACGCCGGTTTTTGCGCTGCTGTCCGACTTCGCACCCGGGGTGCGGCATGGCTATGTCGGCACCAATAATCGCAAGGTTGGACGCACTGCTGGCTGGCTTATCGGCAAGGCGGCCAAGGGCTCCGGCAAGGTCGTCGTGTTCGTTGGCAGTTACCGGTTCCATGGCCATGAGATGCGCGAGAGTGGCTTTCGCTCGTACCTGCGAGAGGCGGCGCCGCATCTTACGGTGGTCGAAACCCAGGTCAGCCTCGAGGATGGTGCGCTGGCGCATGAGGCGACGCTGGACCTGATCCGGCGCTATCCAGACATAGTCGCCATCTATGTGGCGGGCGGCGGCACCGAGGGGGTCATCGCGGCTTTGCGCGAGGAAAATCTGGCCGGCAAAATTGCCCTTGTCTGCAATGAACTCAACCCGTTCACCCACGCGGCTTTGGCCGAGGACGTGGCGACGGCGTTGATCGGTACGCCGCTGCCGATGCTGTCGCGCAGCCTGATGGATTTAATGGCTGGTGCCATTGCCAATCCGCGTGCCGACTCAGTCGGGCAGACCTTTCTGTCGTTCGATATCCACGTTTCGGAGAATATCTGATCATCGTCAAAGCCTTGCAGTTCATATCATTCGGTCTAAATTTGGAATGAACATTCCGCATTGACAGGAATGCGGAACCTGTGTTTCATTTGGCTCAACAAATGACCGGGCACTTGCATGCTGCCCGGCGTCACCGGGGAGGGTGCCGATAGTGTCGCTCGATTTCGCGATCAATCACATGGCCGCGCCACAGCTTAGTCTGGCCGAGTTGTTCGCGCTGGCGGCGAAACTCGGTGCGCCACGGGTCGAGATCCGCAACGACATTTCCGGCAATTCCATCCTTGTTGGCACCTCTGCCGAGACGGTTCGCCAGCTCGCCGCAGACGCTAACGTCACGGTAATTTCAATAAACGCGCTGCAGCACTTTAATGTCTGGTCAGACGAACGCGCCACGGAAGCCGAAGCGCTGGCGGTCTTCTGTTCTGTAAGTGGTGCCAAGGCTTTGGTGTTGGTTGCCGATAATTCAGGTGATGTTCCGGCAAGTGCCGCCGCACGGGTCGAGAACGCTCGCCAGGCGTTAGCCGCTTTGTCCCCAATTCTTCGCAGGTACGGAATTATTGGCCTCGTCGAATGCCTCGGCTTCGAAGCGTGTTCGCTGCGTTCCAAAAAGGAAGCGGTCGCCGCCATCGATGCCGTCAATGGCCGCGACGTGTTCCAGCTGACACACGACACCTTCCACCATCACCTCGCCGGCGAGCCGGAACTGTTTCCCGAACTGACAGGCCTGATCCACATTTCAGGCGTCGAAGATCCAGCGATTGCCGTCCACGATATGCGTGATAGCCACCGTGTTCTGGTAGGACCCAACGACCGTCTCGATAACCTCGGCCAGATCGCCGCCCTGCGCCGCGGCGGCTACGTGGGCCCGCTATCCTTCGAGCCCTTTGCTCCTATTTCGGGGCCCGAACAGGCTCTGCAAGAATCTATCAAATACATCAGCGACAACATTACCTAATTCCCGAAAAGGGAAATTCCGGAAAAACAGGGTGCCAACCGGACACCTGCTCTGTGGAGGAGAAACGAAATGAAAAAACTAGCCTTGGCCGCGCTGGCCACGACCATGCTGACCGGCTTTGCCGGCGCCGCATATGCCGAGACCGTGGGTGTTTCCATGGCGGCGTTTGACGATAACTTCCTGACCGTGCTGCGTAACGGCATGCAGGATTATGCCGGCACGCTCGACGGCGTCGAACTGCAGGTCGAAGACGCCCAGAACGACGTGTCCAAGCAGATGAGCCAGGTGCAGAATTTCATCGCATCGGGCGTCGATGCCATCATCGTCAACGCGGTGGATACTGACTCGACCGCGCCGATGTCCCAGCTTGCCGCCGATGCAGGCATTCCGCTGGTGTATGTCAACCGCCAGCCAATCAACCTCGACACGCTGCCGGAAAACCAGGCCTTCGTGGCATCCAACGAAGTGGATAGCGGCACGCTCGAGACCAAGGAAGTCTGCCGTCTGCTGACCGAAGCCGGCAAGACCGAAGCCAATATCGTCGTGCTCATGGGCGAGTTGTCCAACCAGGCCGCTCGCCAGCGTACGCAGGACGTGCATGACGTGATCGCAACGCCTGAATGCTCGTTTATGAAGATCGCTGAAGAGCAGACCGGGAACTGGTCGCGCCAGCAAGGCGCGGATCTCGTGACCAACTGGCTCTCGGCCGGCATCGCCTTTGACGCCGTCGTCGCCAACAATGACGAAATGGCCATCGGCGCCATCCAGGGCCTCAAGGCCGGCGGAATTGCCATGGACGCCGTGATCGTCGGCGGTGTCGACGCCACGGCTGACGCTCTTGCCGCCATGGAAGCCGGCGACCTCGACGTTACCGTGTTCCAGAACGCGGGCGCACAGGGCTCCGGCGCGCTGGACGCAGCA
>JAQGKG010000087.1 GCA_028290245.1 Devosia sp.
TCGAGGTGCCCATGGCGTATTTGTTGTTTTCGATGATGAACACAACCGGCAGCTTCCACAGCTTGGCCATGTTGAAGCTCTCGTAGACCTGGCCCTGGTTGGCCGCGCCGTCGCCGAAGTAGGCAAGCGAGACGGAGCCGTCGCCCTTGTACTTGGCAGCGAAAGCCAGCCCGGTGCCAAGCGACGCCTGCGCGCCGACGATGCCATTGCCGCCGTAAAAGCGATGCTCGTTGCTGAACATGTGCATCGAGCCGCCCTTGCCGTGGGAATAGCCCCCTCGGCGGCCGGTCAGCTCAGCCATCACGCCCTTCGGGTCCATGCCGCACGCCAGCATGTGGCCGTGGTCGCGGTAGCCGGTGATCTGGGCGTCCTTGCCCTTTACGCTGGCCATGGTGATGCCGGTAACGACCGCTTCCTGGCCGATATAAAGGTGACAGAACCCGCCGATCAGGCCCATGCCATACATTTGGCCGGCCTTTTCCTCGAAACGCCGGATCAGCAGCATTTCGCGATAGGCTTCGAGGTCCTGTTCCTTGGTGAACTGGGGAATATTGGCCTGAGTGGCCACAGCCTTACGCGCCATAGGAACGCTCCGCATCGGAATGGAATTGCCGCTTGGCCCGATCTGGCCATACTTGCGTATCATAGTGCAAGGATAAGGCAGAAAGCAATGCCCCTGCTCCGCACCAAACCGGAGCTAAAGGATTGAATCTGCTTCCAGAAGATGAGTTAACTTGTCTCCGGTTAATGCTTCAAATTTACCAGAAAGCGGTTTACCAGATACTGGGTCAACCATGACGATAATGTCGTCGGCATTCGCCATATTAAGCAATGCACGTGCACGTTCTGTGACGATGTCGGGGTCAAGCCGACGGGTATCCATCAACGTGGCGCGATGCCGGTACGAGTCGATTTCAGCCTGTAGCGCAGCCGACCTGCCCTTGAGCTGATCGATATCGAGCATGATCTGCGTCCGGTTTTCAATGCCGAACTGGCCCCCGATCGCCGAAAAGCCGAGATAGCCCTGAAAGCCAAGCAGCGACACGGTGAGTGCCAGTGGGCGCCAGATTGCGGGACGTTTGAGGCGAGTGGGCATGAGCAAACCAGGGAATGGACACGACCACTATGGCTGACAAGGGTTTAACATCGCGTTGAGGTGCCCACCTCTCCCCAAGGAAGAAGTCAGCAAAGCCTAACCCGTCAAACCGCCACGTAGTCGATTTCCATGAACTTCGCGACTTCCGGCACCCAGCGATCTCGCACGAATGCCACATGGTCGGGATGATCGTTGTAACCCGAATAAGCAGCCTGGTCGGCGAACTCCATTGAGAAGCCAAACGCATAGTCGGTCTTGGGGCTAACCTGGCGCAACTGCTCGAACTTCGCGACGCCCGGACTGGCGGCGAGCACCTTGGCCTCGCGGAGGACAGCGCCCTCCTCCGCAGAACCGGCGTCGTGCTTCAGCGTAAAAACCACGGTGTGGCGGATCATGCTTCCATCCCGATCGATTCAGTGGCCGCAATTGCCGCCATGTTGACGATGCCACGGCTGGTGGTCGATGGCGCCAGGATATGGGCAGGCGATTTCGGGCCCATCAGGATGGGGCCGACAGCCAACGCATTGTTCATTTCCTTGAGCAGGGTCATGGAAAGGTTGGCGGCATCGAGGTTCGGGAAGATCAGCAGGTTGGCTTCGCCGCCCAGCACGCTGTCGGGCACATAGCGCTCGCGCAGCTCCTGATTCAGCGCCAGATCGCCCTGCATTTCGCCTTCGACAATCATGTCGGGCGCGATAGCCTTTAGCTTGTTATAGGCCTCGCGCATCTTGAAGGCGCTGTCGCCATCGCGCGAACCGAAGTTGGAATAGCTCAGCAGCGCTACCTTGGCCTCGATATTGAAGCGCTTGAGGTGATGGCGGGCCTGCAGCGCAATGCCGACGATTTCGTCGGGCGTCGGGTCTGGGTTCACATAGGTATCGGCGAGGAAGAAAGCGCCGCGCGGCATGATCAGCAATGACAGCGCCGAAACGTCGGCCACGCCATCCTGCAGGCCAATGACCGAGCGAATGTCGCGCACATGCTTGATGTAGCGGCCCTGTAACCCACAGATCAGCGCATCGGCCTCACCACGCTTGACCGCCAGCGCCCCGATCACCGTTGTATTGGTGCGGACCACCTGGCGTGCCGTATCGGGCGTCACGCCATTGCGACCGACCAGCGAGTGGAACAGGCTGACATAGTCGCGATAGCGCGGGTCGTCTTCGGGGTTGATCACCTCGAAATCCACGCCAGGGCGCAGGTTTAGGCCGAAGCGCTCGATGCGCTGCTCGATCACCGAGGGACGACCGATCAAGATCGGCCGACCGATGCGCTCTTCCAAAATCACCTGGGTGGCGCGCAAGACGCGCTCGTCTTCGCCATCGGCAAAGGCGATGCGCTTGTTCTGGCCCTGTGCCCGATCAATGATCGGCTTCATCACAAGGCCTGAGCGGAACACGAAGCGGTTGAGGCTGTCCTGGTAGGCGTTCCAATCGGTGATCGGCTTCTTGGCGACGCCCGATTCCATGGCGGCACGCGCTACGGCCGGCGCAATGCGCAGGATCAGCCGTTGATCGAACGGATTGGGAATGATGTGGTCCGGTCCAAATACCGCCGGCGCACCTGACGGCGACACTTCCAGCCCCGGCTCATGCGCCAGCTTGGCGATCGCGCGCACCGCCGCCAGCTTCATTTCCTCATTGATCGTCGTGGCGCTGACGTCCAGCGCGCCGCGGAAGATGAAGGGGAAACACAGGACGTTGTTGACCTGGTTGGGATAGTCCGAGCGGCCGGTGCAGATCATCGCATCCGGCCGCGTGGCCTTGGCCAATTCCGGCGTGATTTCGGGGTTCGGGTTGGCCAGCGCCAGAATCAGCGGTTTTGGTCCCATCTTGGCCAGCATTTCAGGCGTGAGCGCACCCGCAGCCGACAGGCCGAGGAAAATGTCGGCGCCGTCGATGACTTCCGCAAGCGTCGTCGCTTCGCTCTGGCGGCGGTACTGACCGCGCCACTTGTCGTTGACGTCGTTACGCTTGTGCGTGACCAGCCCATCCTTGTCGGCGACCCAGATATTCTCGTGTTTGGCGCCGAGTGCCACTAGCACATTGAGGCAGGCGATGGCGGCCGCCCCTGCCCCGGAGGCGCAGATCTTTACGTCCTCGATCCGCTTGCCCTTGAGCTCAAGCCCATTGAGCACCGCGGCACCGACGATAATCGCCGTGCCATGCTGGTCATCGTGGAACACTGGGATCGGCATGCGGGCGCGCAGGGTTTCCTCGATCTCAAAGCAATCCGGCGCGCGGATGTCTTCGAGATTGATGCCGCCAAATGTCGGCCACAGCGGCGCCACGGCGTCGATGAACTTCTGCGGATCGGTCTCGTCGATCTCGAGATCGAACACGTCGATGCCGGCGAACTTCTTGAACAGAACCGCCTTGCCTTCCATCACCGGCTTGGAAGCCAGCGCGCCGATGTTGCCAAGGCCCAGCACCGCGGTGCCGTTGGAAATAACGGCCACCAGGTTCTGGCGAGAGGTATAACGGGACACGCTATCGGGATTGGCAGCGATTTCCTCGCAAGGCGCCGCAACGCCCGGCGAGTAAGCCAGTGCCAGGTCGCGCTGGTTGCCAAGCGGCTTGGTGGGCTGGATCTCCAGCTTGCCGGGCTTGGGGAATTCGTGGAAATGCAGCGCCGCTTCGCGCAGGGCCTTGCGCTGTTCGTTGACGTCAGTCGTCACAGAAGTCCTCCTGGCCCGCATAGTCGTGCGGCTCGCATGTTTATGGCAGCGTAGGTGCCACCAAACCACGACAATGAAAAGTCTCTAAGTCTGTTGGATGGTGCAACTAAAGTTGCACGCACGTCAGGCCGCGCTGGCGACCACGTTCTGCAGGCGATTGCGCGGCTCGTGCGAGGCATGCAACGCTGTTGCCAGGTCGCGAAAAGCGCCGACCTTCAGCGCGGGCGCAAAAATGAACCCTTGGGCCTGGATGACGCCACGGGCTCGCAGGTAGAGCGCCTGTTCCTCGGTCTCGACGCCCTCGGCCACGATCTCGCAGTCGAGGTCCCGCGCCATGGTGATCAACCCGTCCAGCACCGGAACCTGCGTCGTGCCGGGCTTGACCATATCGACGAAAACCCGGTCGATCTTGATGATGTCGCAGCCCAGCGTACCAATATACGCCAGGTTGGAGTGGCCGGTGCCGGCATCGTCGAGCGCCAGCTTGCATCCCAGTGCATGCAGGCCCGCAATGACGCTGTGCGCCATTTGCGAATTGCCCAGCGGATGCCGCTCGGTGATCTCAAATACAAGCTGACGGAATGCGACCTTTGAATTGCCGAAGATAGCCTGCACGTCTTCCACGATGCTGCCATCGCGAAAATGGCCCTCGAACAGGTTGATGGAGATTTTCATGTCCGGCAGCATCTGGCTGAGGTCGCCGAGATCGAATTTGACCTGCTGCATCAGCGACAGCGTCATGGGTATGGCAAGGCCAGTAACTTCGGCATAGTCGATGAAGGCGCCCGGCGGCACCACCTCGCCGTTCTTCTTTTCCCAACGGCACAGCACTTCGCAGCCCATCAACTCGCCGGTGCGCAGGTTGATCACTGGCTGGTAATACGGCTTGATCTCGCCTCGTCCGATAGCGCGCTCAAGGTCGAAGGCCGGCACCCTGGAGCGGCGCACATAGTTCAACGACAGGATCAGGAACGCCGCGCTCATGATGCAGGCGATGACGGTGAAGCTGATATCAAGGTCGGTGTAGCTCGCGCGCGCCATGGCAAACGGGATGGCATATTCCACCTTCAGCGGCAGTTCGCCGGCAAAGCCCTGTGCGAAGACAAATTCGGTGCTCCCGTCGCGGCGGTCGAAGGCCGAGGAATCGCCGACCGTCAGCACCGATGTGCCATTGGTCAGTTGAATGCGCATCATGGCCGAGCTGGCGAGGGCCTGTGCCAGACTACCCTCGGTCTGGCCCACCAGCGGCACGAAAGCCGATACGAGACGTGTCTCGCCGAATGACTGGGTTATCTTGAGGACCGGCATGGCCATTTCACCGAGTTTGACCACGGTAATAGTCTCGGTATGGCCCGGTATCGGCAG
>JAQGKG010000088.1 GCA_028290245.1 Devosia sp.
GGAATTTGAAGACAGTTCTTGTGGTGGAAGATGACTTCCTCATTGCCATGGATTTGAAGGCGGCGCTTATCCGGTGCGGCTGTCAAACCGTCGAAATGGTCGGCAGCGTCTCGGGAGGCGTAGAGCGGATAGCATTGGGCGGAATCGATTTTGTTACAGTCGATATCCGGCTTCGTGATCGCGATTGCAGCCCGCTGACACAGGCCCTCACATCACAGCAAATCCCATTTATGTACGTTAGTGGCTTAGCCGGTCCTGATAATCCAGACATTCCAAGCGCACCATGGGTCACGAAACCTGCCTCCGATGACGAACTCCGTCTGGCAGCTATCTCGGCGTGTACCGCCGCCCGGCGACCGTTCCACTAGCACGAACAGCCGACGTATGCCGATCATCAGGACTGAGGAATTGTTACGCAGCAGTTAGTCCGTCTGACACTGGCATTCTGAGATAAGTGGGATCAAATTCTCCCATCTCAGCCAGCCGGTCCCAATCTTTGATCGTGATCAGGTCGCGTTCCCAGCTGATGACATTTTCTGCTCGCAGCTGCTGGACGACCCGGTTGGTATGAACGACCGACTGTGCGAGGCATTCGCTCAAGACGCCCTGCGTGATTGGAAGATGAAAACTGTTGTTGTCAGCTTGGCTGATCTGCTTCAGCCGCAGGTACATTTCACATACGAGGTGGGCGAGATGCTGGTGTCCCTGCAAGGTGCCCAAGCAGAATTCCCAGCGGCGGTGAGTGCCCGCGTCAATCAACGTGTTCAGCCAGAGCAGACGGGTCAAGCGCGGATGCTGTTCGGTTATGGCGGTCAGCGTAGCGTGAGGCACGGTTGCTATGCGGCAGGTGCCGAGTGCAACAATGCTGTGATCCATAGGCTTGATCAGGAAGCTGTGTAGGTCCACGAAGTCCCCGGCAATATGAAGCGAGGTGATCTGGCGCTTGCCCTCCACGCTCATGTTGAAGCGCCCTGCGAGCCCGCTGAGGAGCAGGCTACTGTGGTTCGGACTGGTCCCCTCGACAACGATGTCTTGACCGGACTCATATTCGCGGATGCCCGCAACAGCTTCGTCGAGCACCTGCTCCTCTTGTGGAGAAAGCGCAGCATAGTTGCGAAGTTTGGTGACGAGTGGCAGCACCGTTGGAATGGAAGAAGACATGTCGCTCCCGCTGTTTGGGCAAGAGCGAACTCTCACATCGTCGCGCTAAAAGCGTTTGCGAACGATGATTGGAGTTTAGCACCACTAACATGGCGGCACGATAACCTGAGATAGGTAGCGCCAAGGTGAAACTAGTTTTCCGCTCTACACGCCTGTTGCGGCGCTGTTACTTTACATCGCCTGTCAGGTCTTCTGCTGTAAACGACAGCTTCAGCCGTGTTCTCTGATTTTCGTCGCAGACGAACATGTCATATCGAGCCGTCTTCCAGAGCTTAACGCCCTGGTCCTCGATCATCGCGCCGGCGATTTTCACCGCCTCTGCCTTCGCATCCTCCGCACTCTTGCAGTCAATCCCTTCAAAGTCGGGAATGAATTCACCGTTTATGACATGGAAATAGTACCGGGCCATCGCCTTCACCTTATCTACCAAGGACTTCAATGGCACCGTTTGGGCTTGGTTGCAGAGGAAGTTACCGGTGATGGATTCAATCCGATCTAGCTTCGCCACGGCAATTCCCCAAGCCTGCCTGACGCCAGGGGTCGCAAAGGTTGATTGCTGCATGACACGCGCGGAAACTAGGTGCCCCGGACTGCATTACGCCAGTGTGCCACTTCAAGTGCAGCAATGGATCAAGCATGACCGGGTTGAAATGGCCGCCCAAAAAGCCGCACGACATTTTAGACTACGCCGTAGACTGGTCGGGAACCCTTAGAGGGGAAACAATCGACGGGTCTGCTTTTCACGTACCCCATGGACTGGTGAAGCTCAGCGAGAAGGCCGACAAGACCAGAACGCAGCTGTGGGTGACAGGCGGGGAAGATGGCCATTACTATGTCATCGCCAACCGCATTTGCACTAGCGGGGGACGGGTCGTGGAAGAGCACATAACACTTTCGGTCATCGACGATATTTTTCCCCAGCAGGAGAGTTCATGAGCCAAGTCCGCGCGCGCGCATCCTTCGCCGATCGCTTCAGTGCGCCATCGGCCTGGCTTGCAGCTATTGTTCTCGTCGGCTTTTCACTTTGGGTCATAGGGGTGGAATGGGGGCGCGTGTTGGCGCCGCACGGACTATGGGATTTCGGCGCTTTTCTGGCGTCAGGACGTGCGGCTGCGGAGGGGTTGAACCCGTATGGCATCTATCCGCCTCTCACGCCCCACGTCGTGTTTCCAGGGTTCGAGAGCTGGAACCCGAACCTAAATCCTCCTATTTCTGCGCTGCTGTTCCAGCTCTTCGATCTCGCCCCGCCTGAGACGTCATTTCAAATCTGGAACCGGATTTCCGCGACCGCCTACATGCTGACGATCGGCCTGCTGGCATGGCGCTACACGCCCAATGCAGCGGCTATAGTGCTTGCCGTATGGGCGTTGGCGCTTGCCGGGTTCTGGGACACGCTTTATCTGGGTCAGATATACATTCCGCTGGTGCTTGCCGCTGTGGGTGCGTGGCTTTTGCTGGAGCGCCGCCAGATGGTCCTAGCGGGAATTTTGATTGGCTTGGTCATTGCCATCAAGCCCAATTTCCTAGTCTGGCCGGTCTTGCTGTTTCTCGCCGGTTACCGCAAGGCAAGCGTGGCTGCCGTCATTTGCGCCGCGCTGATCAGCGCCATTCCTTTCATAGTGTACGGTCCAGAAATCTACAGGCAGTGGCTCGAACTGGTAATCTCAGACGGTGAGCGTGCAATGTTCCTGACCAACGACTCGATATCGGGCTTTACGGCCCGCGCCGGCATACAGTTCCTGGGCACGGTGGCCAGTGCTGCGATGCTGCTGGCACTTGCAGCCTGGGCTTTCTTTAAGCGCCCGTCCGTCCTGCGCGTCAGCAGCTTCGCCCTGCTGGGCGCACTCATGGCGTCACCGCTCGGATGGATTCACTACACGCTGTTCCTTCTGCCGGTGATCATTGGCTATTGGCGCCAGTGGCCGATGTGGCTGGCTGGCGTCATGCTGGCGGTGCCGGTGCCCATCGTCCTCGGCTATTTTGGCGCAGCCACGCTGGTGCAACTCACGTTAGGGTCCGTTTATGGCTGGGCGCTGGTGCTCTGCTTGGTGACGCTGGTGTTCGCCGATGAGCCGGAGCCGCTTCGTTCGCGTACATAAATGCGCCAGTCAGTGCTTTCCCGGGCTAGGCGGAAGTCTTCCTCAAGATAAGCGCCGTAGATGCGCCGCATGCCGATTGCGGTCCAGTGCTCGATTGGGGCCTTGGGCTCCATGATGACTTCTGCGTCCGCGAGGACGTCCTCGGCTGCAGGATGGACGTCGTCATCGATCGTCCGACCCCAATGGTACCAGGGGTAATCCCCTCGTGCAGGTTGTAGGCCTAGTCCGGCCGTAAATGGGCCCACAAAGTCGAACACCACCACTCGCTCGGGTGGCGTGTCCAATGCCGCCAGCGCTGCAGCGCCATCAGCCAGCGACTGATTGTAGCGTGAGAAGTTGCGGTACAGGCCCTCATTGGTGAGCGACACCAGGCGAATGCCTTCAAAGCCGGGCAACCACATCTGCTCGCCACCCCGCATCACCCCGACGGCCGAATGCAGCACCAAGGCCGCGGCATTCTGAGACGCGACCGGCAGCATCAGTATGGCTAGCAACAGCGGCAGGCCGGCGCCGATCCTCCGGTCCCGCAACGAAGGCCTATCCGAAAGCGCCGAAGCCATGACCGCTGCACTCGCGGCGAGTGTCAGGATTCCCACGATCTGGAAGTTCTGCTCAATGATCAGTATTCCTGTCGCGCCGCAGAATCCGACAAACAGCACGTCGCGGAAACTGCGCCGGGCGAGCAGCAGCACGGCCCCAAAGATCAGGTAGACCGCTACATCAGCCAAGTTCAGCATCAGGATGGAGGTCAGGCGCTGCAGGTCCGGCAGGTCGCCGCTAACCGCCCCCGCCAGTCGCAGATCGGCAAGGTAGGCCGTCGTACCGCGCCACAACAATTCCACAAGGAGGCAACCCGCGGCACAGGCCGCCAGCACCAAAAGCGGTAGTCGCCACTGCCGCCGGTCGGTCAGCAGGAACAGCAGAAACGCCACGGCAACGAGGCCATAGCTGATTTTGAGATAGAGCAGGAAAAGTGTGAGCACTGTGGCGCAGAGGGCATCGAGCTGAAACTGCCGCCGCCCGTCCTGTCGCGGCGGCAGGTACAGAACCAGCAGGAAACCCAGTGCCGCCCAGCCGAGCCGGTTGTAGAACATGGCAAAGGAAAGATCGGCGATACCCTCCCCTGGATTGAGCGGGACAGCAGCA
>JAQGKG010000099.1 GCA_028290245.1 Devosia sp.
GACTGGGGCCGCATCGAAGCGCTGGCCCGCGAAGCCAGCGCATTGCGCGGCTAAGCTATGACCCGGATCCTTTTGGCTGTGTTTGCAGGCCTGCTGGCGTCTACCGCCGCCCATGCTGACACGGTCAGCGTGGCTGTCGCTGCCAACTTCACCAAGGTGGCCGAGGAACTGGCGCCGATCTTCAAGGCTGAAACCGGCCATGACGTGACCTACAGCTTTGGTGCTACGGGCCAGCTTTACACCCAGGCAACGCAGGGCGCACCATTCGAAGTGTTGCTGTCCGCCGACGACGTGCGCCCCACTCAGGCGGTGACCAATGGTATCGGTGTCGAAGGAAGCGTGTTCACCTATGCCATCGGGGCGCTGGCGCTGTATTCGACCTCGCTCGACCTGACCGACGGGAAGGCCATTCTCGAGGGCGGCGACTTCGACAAGATCGCCATAGCCGATCCAGGCACGGCGCCTTATGGCCGGGCCGCGACCGAAGCGCTGAACGCGCTGGGGCTGACCGAAGCCGTGACACCCAAGCTCGTCACCGGCGAGAACATCACCCAGACGTTGCAGTTCATCGAGACCGGCAATGCCGAGCTGGGTTTTGTCGCGGCGAGCCAAGTGAGCGGCAAGTCCTCGGTGTGGCTGGTGCCCGCCGATCTCTATGAGCCGATCCGCCAGGATGCGGTGCTGCTCAAGACCGGCGAAGCCAATCCGGCGGCGACTGCCTTTATCGAGTTCCTCAAGAGCGAGAAGGCCGTGGCCGTGATAGAAGCAGCGGGTTACGTAGTCGATTAGACAGGCTGCAGGATGAGCTTTGCCGATATCTGGACGCCGGTCAGCCTGACGCTGACGCTGGCCATGGTCAACACGCTCATCCTGCTTGTCGTCGGCACGCCGATCGGCTGGTGGCTGGCGCGCAGCAAGAGCCGCAATCGCGAGCTGGTCGGCGCGGTGGTGTCGATGCCGCTGGTGCTGCCGCCGACGGTGCTGGGTTTTTACCTGCTGATTGTGCTCGGCCCCAACGGGCCAGGCGGCTGGATAGCTAGCCTGTGGGGCGGCAGGACGCTGGCGTTTTCGTTCACCGGCCTCGTCATCGGCTCGTTCTTCTATTCGATGCCGTTCATGGTGCAGCCACTGCACAACGCCTTTGCAGCAATTGGCGACGATGCACTAGAGGCGGCGGCAAGCCTCGGCGCCAGTAACTGGCAGCGCTTCTGGCGAGTGGCTTTGCCGCTGGCCCGACCCGGATATATTACAGGCGCAGTGATGACCTTTGCCCATACGGTGGGGGAATTTGGCGTAGTGCTGATGATCGGCGGCAATATTCCGGGCCAGACTAAGGTCATCGCCATAGCGCTCTATGACTATGTCGAACGGCTGCAATGGGGCGAGGCGCATGTGATCGCTCTCGGAATGGTGGTGTTTGCGTTTGTGGTGATCGCGGTGACGCTAACAATCGATCGGCGGATCAACGTACCGATGCCCTAAGATGATGCTGCGACGTGCCGAAGCGCCGCCTGGATGCGGGTTCGAGTAGAGCAGTGGTGGCGAGGCGCTTGCCTCGGGGTAGGATAGTAAGAAGTGAGGCAATCGCCTCGCCACCATGTCCGGACTTCTCGTGGCTTGGGATCGTTCTGGCCGTTCTTGCAGACCAGAGGGTCCGATTTCCCCTCACGCAACAAGGGCGACCTCCCGTTCCCGGCAGTCTCCACGCTCGTCGCTCGTCATGACTAGCTCTGTTGTGAAGATGTGGTGGATTATGCGGGATGTGCGGTGGGGGGATAAGTTTTTGTGCGCCGTACGACTGCTTCTTCGCCCCTCAGAGGAGGTTGATCGGATCGAAATCCCACCTTGCCACGGCCCTGCCCTTCCCATCAAATGCGTCCCCAAAACCGGGAGGAACAGCATGGCTGGTGGCGACGACGCGATCGAGATTATCGACAACAGTTTCAACGACCTGATCATCGCGGAGGCGCCGCTGGAGGTGCTGTATGACCAATGCCTGTGGGCTGAAGGCCCGGTGTGGTTCGGCGATACCAATGTGCTGGTCTGGAGCGACATTCCCAACAATCGCATGCTGCAATATGTGCCTGATCTCGGTGTCACTCCGTTCCGCACGCCATCTAATTTCGTCAACGGCAACACCCGCGATCTGCAGGGGCGATTGATCTCCTGCTCGCATGGCGGGCGCGCCGTGTTGCGCACCGAATGGGACGGCACGATCACCACGCTGGTCGATAGATTCCAGGGCAAGCGGCTGAACTCGCCCAATGACGTCGTGGTGAAATCCGACGGGACGATCTGGTTCACCGACCCCCCCTACGGCATCCTGAGCGACTATGAGGGCTACAAATCCGACCAGGAACAGGACGGCTGTTACGTCTATCGCTTCGATCCTGCCGATGGATCGCTGGTGGTGTTGGCCGATGATTTCGCCAAGCCCAATGGACTGGCGTTTTCGCCGGATGAGTCTGTGCTTTACGTGTCGGACACCGGCCAGAGCCACGATCCGGACTGGCCGGCGCAGATTCGGAAATTCGGCGTGAGTGGGTCGAAGCTGACCAACCCGAGCGTGTTTGCCGATATCGACTGCGGGCTGTCCGACGGCTTCCGGCTCGATACCGATGGTAATATCTGGACCAGCGCCGGGCTGGGAGTGAATGTCTATAACCCCGATGGCGCGCTGCTCGGCCGCATCAAGACCGGCGCCAAGACGTCCAACGTGGTGTTCGGCGGCCCGAAGCGGAACCGGCTGTTCATCACCTGCAGCGAGTATTTGATGAGCATCGATGTGAACGCCACAGGATTACAGCGCCCTTGAATGCGACAGCGTTCATTGTCGCCAATCTGAGACTGGAACCGGTGCCGTCGCTGCCTGGGGTGGTGCTTTACACCGCTCATCCTGGCAGCCGCCTGTCGCGGCTGGTTACACCCAACGATGCGGCGCCTTACTGG
>JAQGKG010000102.1 GCA_028290245.1 Devosia sp.
TCGCGCTGAAGCAGGCGCCATTCCTTGAGCCGCAGGGCATGGCGCTGCGACATGTTGCGGAAACTGCGCTTGGCGGGGCGGCGTTGGCTACGAATGTGGGTCAGACCGGCTGCGGACGTGGCGTGCCGGCCATAGCTTGGAGAGGCAAGTGCCACCGTGAGCAACAGCGAGGCAAGCCCGATGCCCAGCATGATCAGCAGTTCGCCAATGCCGCCCATCGCGGCCTTGGCCGGAAGCCAGAACGCGCTGTCGATCCGGGGCGCGGCGTCGACGATGGCCTGGCTCTGGAACAGGGCGAAGCGGGACATGTCGCCATAGTAGAGGATGGCGGCGGCCTGGATGCCGATGACAAAACCGGCACCCACTACCGCCGCGACGATCTGGGCGATCAGACGGGTCTGCTTGGGGCCGACGACGCGGAACAGACCCAGCGTGATCAGCATGGAAATGGCGGTGGAAATGGCGCCCATGGCAACGACGACGCCATAGGCGGCGAGCCATCTAGGGCCATCGAGCAGGGCCAGCATGTTGATCAGCGGGCTGGCGAGTAGGCCCGGCAGGAGGATGCTGGTCAGGGCAACCGCGCCGGTGCGGACGGCGAACAGGCGTTGCGAGGAGGCGGGGGAGGACAGCACCAGATCGAGGTCGGAGCGGCCGTAGTAGACGCGGGTGACGGCTTCGAGCGCTTGCGACAGCATGATGGTCCAGAACAAGATGCCGGTGCCGGTCAGCATGACGAGGCTGGCGGCATCATTCGGCCCGCCGCGCGCGGCCCAGCGGCCGACGACCCCAAAGGCCATCAGGTGCAGGATGACCATGGCGGCGGCGAGGAAGATCACGATGCCGATGCTGCGGGTGCGGCGACCGCCGGTCATCATGGCGACCCAGTCGCGCCAGCCGAGGATCAGTTCGTGGCGGGCGAACCAGGCAATGGAGGCGGGCGCGGCGCTCATGCGGCTTCTGCGTCTGTTTCGCCACTTTGGGCCACGAGGTCGAGGAATATGTCCTCAAGGCTGGATTCGCGGCCGATGCGGGTGCGTAGTTCTGCCAGCGTCCCCTCGGCAATCAGCTTGCCCTGGGTGATGACGCCAATGCGTTCAGCCATGCGCTCGGCGACTTCGAGGATGTGGGTGGTCATGATAACGGTGACGCCATCGCGCACCTTGCCAAGCAGCACGTCCTTGACGGTGCGGGCCGAGCCGGCGTCGAGGCCGGTCAGCGGTTCGTCGAGGATGATCAGCTTGGGATCATGGACCAAGGCGCCGGCGAGAGCGACCTTTTGCAGCATGCCCTTGGAGAAGCCGCCGCACAGCTGATTGGCATGCGGACGTAGGCCAAGCCAGTCGATCAATTCATCAGCCTGGGCCTGAGCCCGCTTGGGTTCGACCTGCCACAAGCCGGCGACAAACTCGAGATATTCAAGTGGGGTGAGCCGGTCATAGACCATGGGTTCATCCGAAACCCAGGCGACGAGGCGCTTGGCGGCGATGGGATCGCGCCGGGCGTCGATGCCGAAGATCGAGATGTCGCCGCCATCGGGCTGCAGAAGGCCTGCCACAATGCGCAGGATTGTGGTCTTGCCGGCGCCGTTGGGTCCGAGCAGGGCGTAGAACTCGCCGGCCTTGATGGTCAGGTCGAGATCCTGCACCACGGGACGATCAAAGCTCTTGGTCAGATGCGAGATGGCGAGGGCAGGGACCGTCATAGCGTCGCTCCGGCGGATTTTTGGCCTGCCAAGACTAGCCCGGCGGCCTTTCCCGGCGGTGAATCCAAAGCGTTAAGATTTTGTCGTGCCTGCCTTTCCTTGCACGTCGGCTGTGCAGAATGGGCGGTTGTGACAGGACCCACTAACATTTTAGTTTGGGGCTGCCGCGTTCGCCTCCTGAGCCGGTATCCCAAATTGCCTTCCGGTGCCCGTCCCATTGCGGCTCGCGACCGGATTCGTGCCCGGAGCCGACCATGACCACCACCTCGCCCGTCACCGGCTTCGGCGACACCACGACCAAGCTGGCCATCCTCGCCATGGCGATCGGCTCGTTCGGTATCGGCACCGGTGAATTCGCCATCATGGGGCTGCTGCCAAATCTGGCGCGGGACATGCTGGTGTCCGAGCCCGAGGCCGGCCATGTGATCAGCGCCTATGCGCTGGGCGTGGTGGTCGGAGCACCGCTGTTTGCGGTGCTGTTCGCCAAGGCGCCACGCAAGCCGCTGATGCTGTGGCTGATGGGGCTGTTCGCGCTGGGCAATTTCGGCAGCGCCATGGCACCGGATTATTGGTCGCTGATCGGACTGCGCTTTGTCGCGGGCCTGCCGCATGGCGCCTATTTTGGTATTGCCGCGCTGATCGCCGCCTCGATGGTGGATGTCGGCTATCGGGCGCGAGCCGTGGGCCGTGTGATGCTGGGCCTGACGCTGGCGACGCTGATCGGCATGCCGCTGGCAACCTGGCTCGGCCAATATATGGGCTGGCGTCCGACCTTTGCCGGCGTCGGGCTGATTGGGGTGCTGGCACTAGCGATGATCTTCAAATTCGTGCCGCAGATCCAGATCGCCGAGGGCGCCAGCCCGTTGCGTGAGCTCGGTGCTCTGAAGCGGCCGCAGGTTTGGCTGACGCTCGGCGTCGCCGCGGTGGGCTGCGGCGGCATGTTCTCGGTGTTCACCTACATTGTGCCGCTGCTGACCGAGGTGGCGCATGTGCCGGTGGTCTGGGTGCCGCTGGTGCTGGCGCTGTTCGGCGTCGGTATGACGCTGGGCAATATCCTGGGCGCCGCGATGGCCGACAAGGCCTTGATGCCGACCATTGGCGGCATGCTGGTGTTCAACGTTATCAGCCTCGCGGTCATCCCATGGACGGCGCAGTTCTGGCTGACAGCCTCGATCAGCGTGCTGCTGGTGGGTTTCACCGTTGCAATCGGCACTGCGTTACAGACGAGGTTGATGGATGTGGCGGAGGATGGACAGACGCTGGCGGCGACGCTCAATCATGCCGCGTTCAACATCGGCAACGCACTGGGGGCACTGTTCGGCGGCATGGCCATCGCGGCAGGTTTTGGCTGGGCCTCGACCGGTCCCGTCGGCGCCGTCATGGCCGTGGTCGGGTTGGGGCTGTTCGTGGTCTCGGTGCTGCTCGACAGGCGCACGTCACGCTGGCAGCCACTCAACGCCGAAGCGCAGCCGGCGGAATAAAGAAGGCGGGCGGCTTAACGCCCGCCTTGTCGTTCAGGCGACAGTTAGCGTCACGTCGACGTTGCCGCGCGTGGCGTTCGAGTAAGGGCAGACTTCGTGGGCCTTGTGGACTAGGCTCTCGGCCTCTTCCTTGGAAAAGCCGGGGATGGTCACCTTGAGCTCGACGGCGATGTTAAAGCCCTTGGCGCCTTCATTGGCGTTTTCACCGAACGACACGGATGCGTCGATGGTGGTTTCTTTCGGCACCTTGATCTTTTCGCCGCGAGCGACGGCCTTCATGGCGCCGAGGAAGCAGGCCGAGTAACCGGCTGCGAAAAGCTGCTCGGGATTGGTGCCCGGGCCGTCATTGCCACCCATTGCCTTGGGCGTATCGAGCGTTACCGACAGGCGGCCGTCATCGGTAGCGCTGGTGCCGGTGCGGCCACCGGTGGTGTGGGCATGGGCGGTATAGACGGCTGACTTGATGGCCATGACAGGCTCCTTGGTTGTGGTCGAAAGGCATCTGATAGGGAGACCATTAGCGTGCAATTCAATTGCGCGCAATCGAAATATCATGCTATGATGATTTTATTGTTCCGAGGATGACCGATGGCAAAAACCGCTGATCCACTGCAGCTCGATTCCATGCTGTGCTTTGCCGTCTATGCGGCGGGGCATGCTTTCACGCGCTTTTACAAGCCGCGGCTGGACGCGTTGGGCCTGACCTATCCGCAGTACCTGGCGTTTCTGGTGCTGTGGGAGCAGGACGGCCTGACGGTAAAGGCGCTGGGGGACAGATTGTTCCTCGACTCCGGCACCATCACGCCTTTGCTCAAGCGCCTCGAAGCTCGCGCATTGGTGCGACGCCAGCGTGACGACCAGGATGAGCGACTGGTGCGGATATTTCTCACCGACCAAGGCCGGGCTTTGCGGGCGCAGGCATTATCCATTCCATTGCAAGTGGGCGAGGCGCTGGGCGGCGATGCCGAAGCCGCCGCCACCATGCGCGCGGGTCTGCAGCAATTGCGTGAACGACTGGACGCGGCGTTGGAGTAGAGCGAACTTCGCACAACCGCCAGACGCATGAATTCCCTTAATTGAACGAGGCGGCCCGGGTGAGCCGCCCCGCTTGGATCATAGCGTGATGCGGTAGACGCCGAAACCGTCGGCATTGGTTTCGCCGGTGGCTTCGATCTTGATGGCGATCACGTCATCAACGAACTGGGCAGCTTTCGGACCCGTGGTGAACAGCACGGTGGTGTCCGGGATCGGCGCCAGCGACCAGTTGCCGTCTGCCAACGGGTTGATGGTGCCGTTCTCGACGATGAAGCGCACGATCAGATCGCGGTTTGTGTCTGGGCCCTTGAACACGATCACCTTGGAATCGATGCCGGGGAAAGTGCCGCCGCCACCAGCGCGATAGTTGTTGGTGGCGACGATGAACTCCTGGGCCGGGTCGATAGGCTTGCCGTCATACATCAGCTCGACGATGCGGTTGGCGTCCGGGTTGGGCTCTTCCTTGCCATCCGACGAATATTTCGAGGGCTGCGTCAGGTCGATCTTGTAGCTGACGCCATCGATCACGTCGTAATTGTAGGACGGGAAATCCGGGTTGATTAGTTCGGCGTCTGTGGCGCCCGCTTCGATTTGGTTGAAAATGCCGGCCGAGCGTTCGAGCCAGTTCTTGACGTCGGCGCCCGTGATTTTCACCGCCTGGATGGTGTTGGGATAGAGGTACAGGTCAGCCACGTTCTTGATGGCCACCGGCCCGACCGGTACGTCGGTGTAGTAATCCGGACCACCACGGCCGCCGGCCTTGAACGGGGCCGCTGCCGAGAGGATGGGCAGGGCTTCCCACTCGGTGCCCTTCATCATCTGCTCGATGTACCAGGTCTGGGCCTGGCTGACGATTTGCACCGATGGATCGTCCGCGACCAGCGCGAAATAGGAATAGAGCGGTGCCGAAGTCTCGCCCACCGCGCGGCGCACATATTCCAGCGTTTCCTTGTGGTCTTCTTCGGCCGCAGCCGCGACTTCTGCCTCGTCCACGACTAGCGGGTTCACCTTGCCTTCGACACGCTCGAAAATCGGGCGGGCTTCGGAAGTGTGCGAGGCAATGGTCCATTTGCCGGCGGCATCCTGCTCCAGCAGCAGGTCGATCAGGCCCATATGCGAGCCCCAGAAGCCGGCCATAACGGCAGGCTTGCCGGCGAGGGTGCCCGCGAAGATATCGGCGCCTTCGACGCCTTCATAGTCGGGTCCGGGGAACACCAGATGCTGGTGGCCGCTTAGGACGACGTCGATTCCTTCGACGCCAGCCAGTTGCAGCGCCATGTTTTCACTGCCCTTGGCCTGGTCGGCGGCAATGCCGGAGTGACACAGCGCTACGATGATGTCGGCGCCGTCGGCCTTGATCTTGGGCACATAGGCCTCGGCAGTCTCCACGATGTCGCGGGTGTTCACCTTGCCGGCGAGATGGGTCGCGTCCCAGGTCATGATCTGCGGCGGCAGGAAGCCGATGAGACCGATCTTGATGGTTTTGGTGGCGCCAGAGCCGTCGACCAGCTCTTTCTCGATGATCAGGTAGGGCTGGATATAGGTCTCATCGCTCAGCGGCTCAGCAGCGAGTTCACCCTTGACCAAGTTGGCGGAGACGAAGGGGAAATCGGCACCGGCCAGTGCCTTGTCGAGAAATTCGAGGCCATAGTTGAATTCGTGATTGCCTAGCGTGGCGGCTTCATAGCCCAGCGTGTTCATGGCGGCGATGACCGGGTGCACGTTGCCATCGAGGCCCTTTTCATAGGCGATATAGTCGCCCATCGGGTTGCCCTGAATGATGTCTCCATTGTCCACCAGCATGGAATTGCCGGCCTCGGCGCGGATGGCTTCGATGATCGAGGCGGTACGGGCGAGGCCCATCGTATCGTTGGGCGCATCGGCATAATAGTCATAGGCAAACACCGCGACGTGCAGGTCTGTGGTTTCCAGAATGCGCAAATGCGCCTGGTTTGCCTGGGCCATGCTGGCGAAGGGATGCATTGCGGCCACGGCTCCTACACTCGCGGAGCCCGCGAGGAATGTGCGTCGAGAAATCCTGGGCAGGAAATTCATTGGTGTGTCCCTGTTCTGTTCAAATGGCTGAACCAAAGACCGGGGGCGCCGCGCTCCCGGACACGGGCAATGATGAGCCCGGTGCGTCACGCTCCGCTGAGGGAGACGTGCATGTCTTGCCGCGCGCAGGTGACGCTGGGATGACGGCGGCAGTGTGAGCCTAGGGGAGGTTAGGGGAGTGGTCAAACTGAGGCGGGGCTTTGCATGTCGGAACCGATTGCATCGGCATGGCTTGTTGCTAGGCTGGGGACAAATCGGAGAATTGATGGATGAAATGGCGCGGTCGGCAGCAGAGCTCCAATATTGAAGATCGTCGGGGCCAGGGTGGTGGTGGCCTTGGTGGCAGCCCATTCGGGCGTAGCGGCGGGTTCCGCCTGCCCACCGGCGGCGGTGGCGGATCGCGCGGCGGCATCGGCAGTATCATCGGCATCGTGGTGGTGTTGGGCATCATCTGGGCGCTTACCGGCACCAATCCGATCGATATCCTCACCAACGGCGGCGGCACGACCACCAGTTCGACAGCCAACTCTTCGAGCCAAGTTCCGACCTCTGGCGAGGAGGCCGAGCTACGTGATTTCGTTGGCGTGGTGGTCAAAGAAACCGAAGATCTGTGGACCGAAGTGTTTGCGCAGCAGAACGAAACCTATCCGGCGCCAAAGGTGGTGCTGTTCAGCGGTGGCGTCGATACGGCCTGCGGCGCGGCCGATTCGAGCACCGGGCCATTCTATTGCCCCGGCGACGAGCAGGTTTATATCGACCTGAGCTTTTACGACCAGTTGCGGGAACAGTTCGGCGCCCCGGGCGACTTCGCTCAGGCTTATGTGCTGGCGCATGAAATCGGCCACCACGTGCAGAACATCACAGGCGTGCTGCCCGAGTTCAACCAGCGCCGTGCGTCGATGAGCACCGAGGAAGCCAATGCCTATTCGGTTCGCGTCGAATTGCAGGCGGATTGCTATGCGGGTGTGTGGGCAAATTCAGCCGGCCAGGAAGACCTGCTGGACAATGGCGATATCGAGGAAGCGCTGAACGCTGCCGAACAAATCGGCGACGACACGTTGCAGAAGCGCATGCAGGGCTTTGCCGTGCCCAAGACCTTCAACCACGGTACGTCGGCGCAACGCAAAGACTGGTTCGAACGCGGCTACACCTCGGGCAATCCGGGCGATTGCGATACATTCTCGGGCAACGTTTAAGGCTAACGCTGGCCATTAGCAGGATTTGGCTTGGTCGAAGAAAAAAGGCCCGGAGTGTTCCGGGCCTTTTCGATTATGAGACGCCGTTTTCGACTATGCGGCGGGCGCTGCGTGTTCGGGAAGCTCGGCCATGCCCTTTTGCTTGCGGACATGGTTCATGAAGCGGGTGAACAGGTAGTGGCTGTCGCGCGGGCCGGGGCTTGCCTCGGGGTGGTACTGTACCGAGAAGATCGGCTTGCCATCAACCGAAAGGCCGGCGTTGGACTGGTCGAACAGCGAGATGTGGGTCTCGGTGACGCCGGCGGGTAGGCTGGCCTTGTCCACGGCAAAGCCATGGTTCATCGAGGTGATCTCGACCTTGCCGGTGGTTAAGTCCTTCACCGGATGATTGGCGCCGTGGTGGCCCTGATGCATCTTGGACGTGGTGGCGCCGAGCGACAGGCCGAGCAACTG
>JAQGKG010000129.1 GCA_028290245.1 Devosia sp.
GGCGCGGTGGATGATCGTCGCCCCCACTTGGCTTTTGATGTCGTCACCGACAATCGGCAGTCCGGCAGCCGCAAAGCGTTGTTCCCACTCGGGATGGGAGGCAATGAAGGACGGGATGCAGTTGACGAAACCGCACCCGGCCTTCAGCGCCTGCTCTGCGTAGAATTGGGTCGCCAATTCGGACCCGACCGGGAGGTAGGACACCAGAACGTCAACCTCCGCACGACGGAGTTCCCCGGCGATATCAGCCTCCGGAACATCGGCCTGATCGATCATGTCCTTCAGATATTTGCCGATACCATCCAGCGTCCTGCCGCGCTGCACTTTGACCCCAAGCGGCTCGACCTTGGCAAAAACATGCGTGTTGTTGGGTTCGGCGTAGATCGCCTCGGCTACGTCCAACCCTACTTTCGTAGCGGCAACGTCGAAGGCTGCGGCGATCACGATGTCTGAAACGTGGTACCCGCCGAGATTAACATGCATTAATCCGGGGACCGGCTCGTTGCCGTCAGCGTCGCGATAATAGGTCAGGCCCTGAACCAGCGAAGAGGCGCAGTTTCCAACGCCTATGATGCCGATGCGCACTTTCCGTCCTGTCATTGCGATGCTCCCGCTACCTTTGTTATGAGGCCAACGGGACCCGCCAAGCTTTGTTCCTGCTCGGGGAGCCAGGGGGGAATGCGCATGCAGGTTTACGGAGACATCGAGCGAACCGAGGACGCGAGGGACCTTTGTGCCGAAGTCGCGCTCAGGCTGCAGCAGCTCCATGGATTTTCACCGGGATTAGCGCGACACCAAGGGCTGATTGCGGCATTCATTCGCGCTAGCGAGCTTGTGCAAGGAATTGCTGACGCAGAGTTCGCTCAGGCCGGCAACGATGAAATCAGCGTGCAGCAAGACAGCGGCGCAGTGCTGCTTCTTGCGCTTGCAGAAGCCATTAAGCTGTCATTGGACAGCGGTTTCACTGAAGGCCTCCCACTACTTGATGATTGCTTGCCTCTGCTGACAGCGCTTTCCGGCGCCGGGAAAATCCAGACCCGACAAGCCGAGGGCTATGCGTTTTACGCGCTCTATCCTGAATCCTATATCGCCGCCGCGCGCAAATCCCGGCTTGGGCCAGACACCATGGTCATCGGCATTCGCAGCATAGGCACCGGGCTGGCTGCCCTTGTGGCAACTGCGCTGGACGCTGCTGCAGCCGTTACTCTGCGCCCGTTTGGGCATCCGTTCGATCGACGTGTCGCTATTGGCAGCAAACTAGCCGCCCGTTTGCTTGAGAGTAACGGCGACTACGCCATCGTCGACGAAGGGCCGGGACTTTCAGGCAGTTCTTTCAACAGCGTCGCCGGTTGGCTTGTCGAACACGGCGTTTCCGAAAGTCGAATTCACTTTTTCCCGAGCCATGTTGGCGATTTAGGCGGAGAAGCCAGGCCGGATCACCGCCGCCGCTGGTCCACGTCCAAACGGCATTTTGTGCCCTTCGAAAAATTGTTGCTTGAAACTGGCGACAACAGACCGTGCCTGCAGGACTGGATTGCTTCGCTGACCGGCCCATTGGATGGCCCGCTCCAGGACCTTTCTGGTGGGCAGTGGCGAGCACTTCGTGATCCGCAAACAGAATGGCCGCCGGCCGACCCCGCACTAGAAAAGCGCAAGTTCCTTGCGGTCTCGAACGGCAAACCATGGCTGGCCAAGTTTGCCGGCATCGGCAGCAGCGGCGAGGCCAAGCTCGTACTTGCACATCGTCTTGCCGCTGCCGGGTTTGCACCCGAACCATTGGGATTGTGCCATGGCTTCCTGATCACGCCCTGGATTGAGCAAGCTAACACTAGCGGCGCAGAAGTGCCCGCCTCCCGCGTGCTCGATTACCTCACCTTTCGCGCAGGACTGCCGACACACAGCCCCAGATCAGACCTGTCCGCGATCTTTGAAATGGCCATCCAAAACCTGGGTGAGCGTTGGGGTGACACAGTCGCCTTAGCGACACGGGAGGCGCTTGGCGATCCGCAGCGCTTTCATCCAGTACCCTGCTGTACCGACAACCGCATGCATGCCTGGGAGTGGATCAATACCAAGGAGGGCTGGCTGAAGATGGACGGTCTTGATCATCATGCCGCCCATGATCTGGTCGGTTGTCAGGACATTGCCTGGGATGTTGCCGGAGCCGTCGTTGAACTGAATTTGTCCGAGGCCGCAGGGGACCAACTGGTGACTGATCTCTCGATCCGTATCGGCCGCGAGATAAGCGCGGAGTTCGTAGCAGCCAATGTGCTGTGCTACCTTGGCCTCCAGATTGGGCTATGGACCATGGCAATCGCCCGCGCTGGCGAAGATGAGCGCCCGAGGATTGTCGGCCTCCTTGCACGATATGAGCGGCACCCAGCCCTCGTCAAGAGGGTAGGCCGCGACTAACATAAGTTAACCCGTGAACTCAGCGCTAAGTATCGGCTTTCACTAATACTTCTTCATGGAGTTCAGAATGAAGGCCCTTAATCTTATCACATTGCTGCTGATCATCGTCGGTGGCGTCAACTGGCTCCTGGTTGGTTCGTTTCAGTTCGACCTTGTCGCCGCTATCTTTGGCGGCCAGGATGCCGCCGTCGCCCGCATCGTCTATGTGCTTGTTGGCCTCTCGGCCGTGTATCAACTGATCCCCTTCTTCCGCGCCCTTTCGTCGGGCGAGGTGAGCGCAGAGCGCCGCTAGGCCCTCGTCCGTGAGAGCTAGAACTTAGGCACTCGTTGACGCCTAGCAGCTTGGAGGGTCAACGATTTGGTTGGCCTCGACGATGGCTTGCAGGAGGTCCTGGGCAATGTACGATAGTTCCAGGACTATTGCCTCCACCGCTGAACTCCCGCCAGACATTTGCATGAAGTAAGCAAGAAACTCCCCCGCAACGATATCGTCGTCGAGCTCTGCAAGGCTCGCTGACGCCGTCGCGATTAGCGTCCGGGTGTTAGCTCCGGTTCGTAGGTCATTGGCAAGGTTGGGCGTCAAACGGGCGTGCACGCGCGCCCGTTCATACCAGGCTGACCACTCTTCATAACCGTAGTTCTTGGGGTGCTGCATTTTCATGCTCCATGCCGGCGCAATGGAATGCATGCTTGCAAAGTTCGCTACGTAACGTCGGTTAACAGACGCTAATGGCGCGGTGAACAAGGATCTCTCTGCCTGTAGATAACCTATGTTGACGACGTTGCTAGAGCGTCCACTTATGCTTCGTTTTATAAGGCATCGCTTACTCAACTTTTACGTTAATATCCCGCACCACGAACATCCGCTCACCTCTCGATTGACCGCCGGTATCCATCGCGACAATGCAATCGAGAAGCCGGATGCTAGGCTGCATCGGAGGCTTTCCATGACGTTCCTGCCCGTCGATGGCGATCTGCAGGTGAGGACCCCGCCAGAGCTGGTTGCCGATCGGCCTGCCCACGACGTGTTCTTACGTCGGCTAAATGGGCTTTATCCGTTGCACCCTCACGAAAGCAGGGCTGTTGCTGGCCTCATCCACAATGTTACGGCGTTTGGGCCACACCAGAACATTCTGATGGATCAGCGCCCGTCGACGGAGGCCGTGGTGCTTTTGGACGGGCTCGCTTGTCACTATCGAGCTCTGGACACGGCGCGACGGCAGATGACGGGCTTCATCGTTCCGGGAGATTTTTGCGATTCCGGGTTTCTGTCTTCGAGCCCGGTGCGCCAGTGCGTCATGAGCCTTGGTGATACCATCGTTGGGTACATCGATCTTGGGCAGCTTGCTACGATTGCCGATAAGCTGCCGAACATCATCGTCGCCGCCATGCGTGCCGCCTCCATTGAGCAGGCCAGTTCCAGGGAGTTGGTGATCAATCTTGGCGCACGCGATGCAGTTCAGCGGCTAGCCCATTTTCTGTGTGAAATTCATTATCGACTGCGCGGGGTGGGCCTAGTGAGCGCGGGCGGTAAGTTCGAGTTGCCGATGACCCAGTCCGAGTTTGGCGAGGCCTTGGGCTTGTCGACAGTCCACGTCAATCGGACTATCCAGCAATTGCGCAGGAAAAAGCTGATTACGATGGCCCAGGGTCTAGTGACAATTCTTGATCAGCCGGGCCTCGCGGCAGTCGCCCAGTTTGACGGGAGATATCTGCGGCCGAACTAGAGCCCTGCTTGCGTAGAGCTCAACTCCAAGTTGGCTAACTTTGCCTTGAGTGTTGCCTGCGGACTGCTAAACAACCTTTCGGCCAACGTCGCGTCGACGACAACGCTCGGGCGACTTGGGCATGCATGCGCCGGGGCAACAGTTCCAGGGTTGAGGCGTCCTATGTCCAATGACTCGAAGTTTCAGACGTAACTAATTCTGGTGCCACCCATTGTGTGAAGATGACTAAGCCACGCACCCCAAACTACCTTCACTGCGAGCAAGTAGCATCGCTGCCCTGGCGTCTGGATGAAGACGGCAAGATACGGGTCCTGCTTGTGACGTCTCGAACTAATGGGAAGTGGATGCTGCCCAAGGGTTGGCCGATGGAAGGAAAGTCGGACCCGGAAACAGCTCTTGTGGAAACACGCGAAGAGGCAGGTGCGGACGGCCAAGTCTCGGATCGAC
>JAQGKG010000165.1 GCA_028290245.1 Devosia sp.
GCCGGTGTCGATGCGGTGGACGCGGCGATGGATGCGCTGAGCGGCACCACCAGCCAGCCGACGCTGGGCTCGATCGTGGCGGCTCTGCATGGCGACGAGCGCGACCCGCAGCTCGATGCCAAGGCGATCCGGCAGATTTCGTTCTATTGGGAAGCAGTACGGACGCAGTATCGTGCCTTTGAGAGCGATCTCAAGGGCGGCGCCTCTGAAGTCTACCTGCACGAAATGCCGGGTGGCCAGTTCACAAATCTTAAGGAACAGGCGCGCTCACTGGGGCTCGAAACCCGGTGGCACGAGGTGGCCCAGACCTATGCCGACGTCAACCAGATGTTCGGCGATATCGTCAAGGTGACGCCGAGCTCCAAGGTGGTCGGCGACATGGCGCTGGCCATGGTTTCGGCCGGCCTGACGCGCGCCGATGTGGAAGACCCCAAGCGTGATATCGCCTTTCCGGACTCGGTGGTCGGCTTCTTCGCCGGCGATCTGGGCCAGCCGCCGGGCGGTTTTCCCAAGGCGCTGCAGGCCAAGGTGCTCAAGGGCAAGACGCCGCTGACCGAACGGCCGGGGTCGTATCTGCAGCCCGTCGATCTGGAAGCCGAGCGCAAGAAGATTGTCGACGAAGTCGGGCACGAGATCGATGATCTGCGGCTCGCCTCGTATCTAATGTATCCCAAGGTCTATTCGGATTTCGAAAAGACCCAGGAGCGCTACGGCCCCACCGAAGTGCTGCCGACGCCGGTGTATTTCTACGGCCTCGCCGAGGGTGACGAACTGTTCGTCGACATCGAGAAGGGCAAGACGCTGGTGCTGCAATATCTCGGCCGCGCCCCGACCAACGAAAAGGGCGAAGTGCGCGTGTTCTTCGACCTGAACGGCCAGCCGCGCACCATTTTGGTGCCGGATCGCCTAAAGGTCGGCGAGATCAAGGTTCGCGCCAAGGCAGCGCTGGGCGATGCCAAGCAGGTCGGCGCCCCGATGCCGGGCGTTATCTCGACGCTCAACGTCAAGCAAGGCCAGAAGGTCAGCGCCGGCGACGTGATCTGCTCGATCGAAGCGATGAAGATGGAAACAGCTATCCACGCCGAAGCCGATGGAGTGATCGCGGAACTGCTGATCAAGCCCGGTGACCAGATCGACGCCAAAGATTTGCTGGTGCGGTTCGAATAGCAAAAGGCCCGGAGCGATCCGGGCCTTGTTGTTCCGCTTACATCCGCCGTGCACGGCCGTCGATGGTTTGGCCGTTGCGTTCGCGCATGTCGGCGCGGACCGGGATCGGCAGGCGGCTGACGATCCAGCTTACCATCATGGGTACCAGCACGATGTCATCGATCCAGCCCGCGAGCGGGATGAAGTCGGGGATGATGTCGGTTGGATTGACCAGATAGAAAGCCACGAACAGGGTCGCGGCCTTCAACATGATTGGCGTTTCGGGGGCAAAGAATGCCTTCCAAAGCTGGACGACTTCTTTGCGGAAGAGGACGAGGCGGGGGAGGAGCATCTTGATCATGACGTATAAATGGTCTTCGCTGGATAAGGTTCAAGACCCAATGATCACGCAAGCGTAACATTGCTCTTATAGGCTCGAAGGCTTATTTCTCCCTCAAGAAGTTCGAGGTGTTTAATGGCCGGTGCTCTGGCGCGTAGAAATTCGGTGGGTGTCAATGTCGGCGGCGTGATGGTCGGCGGCGGGGCGGCTGTCGTCGTGCAGTCGATGACCAATACCGACACGGCCGATATCGATGCGACGGTCAGGCAGGTTATGCAACTGGCTCGGGCTGGTTCGGAAATCGTGCGCATTACGGTGGACCGCGACGAGAGCGCCGCCGCCGTGCCGATCATACGCGACCGGCTGGCCTTCATGGGCTATGACGTGCCGCTGGTCGGCGACTTCCACTATATCGGCCACAAGCTTCTTACGGACCATCCGGCCTGTGCCGAGGCCCTGGCAAAATATCGCATCAATCCTGGCAATGTGGGCTTCAAGGCCAAGCGCGACACGCAGTTCTCGACGCTGATCGAGATTGCCAATCGCTACAACAAGCCGGTCCGCATCGGGGTGAACTGGGGTTCGCTCGACGAGGAACTTCTTACAAAGCTGATGGACGAGAATGCGGTCTCGGCCGCGCCGATGACGGCTGCCGCAGTGCAGCGCGAGGCGATAATCCAGTCCGCTTTGCTGAGCGCGCAGCGCGCTGAAGAACTTGGCATGGGGCGGGACAAGATCATACTGTCGACCAAGGTGTCGGATGTGCAGCATCTGATAGCGGTGTATCAGGATCTGGCGGCGCGCTGCGACTATGCGTTGCATCTCGGGCTGACCGAAGCGGGCATGGGCACAAAGGGCGTGGTCGCGTCATCGGCGGCGCTGGGCATCTTGATGCAGCAGGGCATCGGCGACACGATACGCATTTCGCTGACGCCCGAGCCGGGCGGCGATCGCACCACCGAGGTCAAGGTGGCGCAGGAACTGCTGCAGACCATGGGCTTCCGCCAGTTTCTGCCTGTGGTCGCGGCCTGCCCCGGTTGTGGCCGGACCACCTCCGACACGTTCCAGCACCTCGCCAAGGATATCCAGGATCACCTGACGGCATCGATGCCCGACTGGAAAGAGCGCTATCCCGGTGTCGAGACGCTGACGGTCGCGGTAATGGGCTGCATCGTCAACGGCCCCGGCGAAAGCAAGCACGCCAATATCGGGATTTCCCTGCCCGGCACGGGCGAGTCCCCAGCCGCGCCGGTGTTTATCGATGGCCAGAAAGCCGTCACCCTGCGCGGCGCCGATGTTGCCGACCAGTTCAAGGTAATGGTGGCCGACTACATCGAGCGCAAATTCGGGCAGGGTCATAAGGCGGCGGAGTAGAACTTCTACTCGGTTGCCGCGCCCGGCGGCACGCAGGCATCGACCCATTTGTTGCCGCAGAGTTCGGCGAGGCGCGCGACGCTGAGGCGGACTGAGGCGTGGGTGTCGCCGCCGGCGGGGATCATGACGTCGTAGATCTTGATCGAGACGTCGAGATAGATCGGCAGCGGGGCCGGTAGCCCGAAGGGGCAGACGCCGCCGACTTGGTGGCTGGTGAGGCGTAGCACGTCCTCGGCGCCCAGCATGCGCGGGCGGCCACCGAAGGCGGTTTTGGACTTCTGGTTGTCGAGGCGGGCGTCGCCGCGGGTGACCAAGAGGATTTCCTCATCCTTGACGCGAATGCACAGGGTCTTGGCGATTTGGCCAGGTTCGACGCCATGCACTTCGGCGGCGAGTTGTACCGTGGCGGTCGAGGCTTCGGTGACTTCGACAACAAGGTCTGGTGCGCGGGCGGCGAGGTCGGCTTGGACGGACGCTAAGGACATGAGGGCGCTTTCAGAACAGGCTGGCGAGTTTGTCTTCGAATTTGAAGCGAGTCTTGTCGCGGATGGGTGTGGTCAGGGCTCGGCGCATAAAGGCGGGATCGATGTTGCGCTTGCCATCCAGTGACATCAATTCGCTGACGGTGACGCGCTCGCCTGAGAATGGCGTGTAGGTTACCTCCATGCCGGGTTCGACCGTGCCTGGCGTCAGCACGCGGCAATAGGCGCCGGGGCGGCCGGCGCGGTGGAATTGTTTCACCCACATCGGGTCGCCCATCAAGGCGGCAAAGGTCATGCACGGGGTGCGGTGGTAGGTGACTTCGAGCAGGACTGGGCCGATGGCGAAGCGATCGCCGATGGCGACGTTGCGGCCTTCGACGCCAGTGATGGTGAGATTGTCGCCGAACCAGCCGGGCACAATGGCTTGGCGGAGTTCGGTCGCCCAGAATTGATAGTCATCGGCGAAATAGATGTAGATAGCCTGGTCGACGCCGCCGTGGTGCTTGCGGTCGCAGACGGCGTCGTTGGCGAGACCCATGCGGTCGATCGCAGCGTTTGGCACCGGCGTCTTGATGATGCCGGTGAGCGGCTTGTAGCCGGGAATATGCTGGGCGGTGCCGTGATTGACGCTGAGGAGCCTTGGCATGATCAGTTCTCCCGGCTGGCGAAGTAGCGGGCGGTGGCACGAAGGCCGTCGGCCTTGGGGCCAAAGGTGCGGAGGGCCGACTGCGCGTCGTTGACGGTCTGTGCAAGAAGGGCTTTGGCGCCGTCGAGACCGAGCTGGCCGACGAGGGTCTGCTTGCCGGCGCTCGCATCCTTGCCGGTGGCTTTGCCCATGGCCTCGGGCGTCGCGGTGACGTCGAGGATATCATCGGCGAGCTGGAAGGCGCGGCCGGCGGCTTCGGCATAGGCGGTGAGCACGGAGAGTGCGCGGGGGTCGGCGCCGCCCAGAATGGCCCCCATGCGGACGCTGGCGCGGATCAGCGCGCCGGTTTTCATCGCCTGCATGGTGGAAATCTCGTCGCCGGAGAAGCCGCCCTTTTCGCCCTCGATGTCGCGCATCTGGCCGCCGACCATGCCGCCGGCGCCGGAGCCGCGCACCAGTTCGGTGACGAGGGCTATGCGCACCGATGGATCGGGGTGACAGGCAGGGTCGGAGAGCAAGCCGAAGGCGTGGGTCAGCAATGCGTCGCCAGCGAGGATGGCAGTGGCCTCGTCGAAGGCTTTGTGCACGGTGGGTCGACCGCGACGCAGGTCGTCGTCGTCCATGGCGGGCAGGTCGTCGTGGATCAGCGAATAGCAGTGGACCATTTCGACAGCAAGGCCGGTGGTCAGCGCGTTCGCGGGGGGCACATTGAAGATGGCGGCGGCCTGGCGCACCAACAACGGGCGCAGGCGCTTGCCGCCTTCGAGGGATCCGTGCCGCATGGCCGCGACAACGCGTTCGGCGGCTGGACCGGGGCCGGACAGGCGCGCGACATCGAGATGCTGCGCCAGGCCCGCTTCGACGTCCTTGGCACAAGCGGCGATGTCGGCAGCGAAATCATACATGTGTCGTTGCTAGCGGTTCAATTGCGCGGCGGCAAGATGGTGGCACGGCCGTGCTGGATTCTTGAGGGCTTGGCCGCTATTGAGCCTGCATGGCACGACGTAGCAAAGCAAAAGGTATCTGGCGGATCATCCGTCCCGTTGGGCTGGTGCTGGCGGTTCTGATTGCTATCCCGGTGGTGTTAACACCGGTCTATCTGGTGGTGAACCCGGTCTCGGTGCCGATGCTGGAACGCTACGTCACCGGGCGGCCGGTGGACCGGCGGTGGCGCGACCTGGGCGATATTTCCGACCGGCTCAAGGCTTCGGTTATCCTGTCGGAAGATGGGCAGTTCTGCCGGCATTGGGGCGTCGATTTCGGGGCGCTGCGCGAAGAAGTCGAGCGCTACATGGAAGGCGACGATGCGCGCGGCGCCTCGACCATCACCATGCAGGTGGCGCGCAACCTGTTCCTGTGGAACAGCCCGAGCGCGGTGCGCAAGGCGCTGGAAGTGCCGCTGGCGCTATATATCGACCTGATCATGCCCAAGCGGCGGATCATGGAAATCTATCTCAACATTGCTGAATGGGGGCCGGAGGGGCAGTTCGGGATTGGTGCAGGGGCGCAGCGAGCGTTTGGCGTCGAGCCGGAGAACTTAGACTGGCGCCGCGCGACCTTGCTGGTGACGGCCTTGCCCAACCCGATGGTGCGGCAGCCCGGGCGGCCGTCGCAGGGCATGGTGCGGATCGCCGGGATTATCGAGGGGCGGGTCGGCGAGTTTGGCCAAAGGGCCAGTTGCGTCGGCGAAGGCGGGCGGCTGGCGCTTTAGGCCGCTTCGTCCTGCGCCAGCAGGTCGACCAGCGCCATCAACTGGCGGTCGCGGATGCCCAGTTGGCCCAAGTGTTTGGCGGTGTTGAGCACATAGTCGATATTGCGACCGGAACGGCCGACCCCGGCGCGGATCATCGCCACCTGCTGATTGAGATCGAGATGGCCGGCGAACTGTTCGTGGTGCTCGTCGACGAGAAAGGCCAGCGCGCTGATGGTGCGGCCATCGGCGAGGCGAACCGGGCGCATGACGTCGCGATAGACCGCGGTGACCTGTTCGCGCTCCTGAAGATAGGCGCGGACTTCGGCCCAGTGGCTATCGGCGACTTCGAACACCATGCCGCGGCATGAGCCGCCGCGGGCGAGCCCAAACACCAGGCCGGGTTGCTCGACGGTGCCACGATGATGATGCGAGACGATAGACAGGCTGCGATGGGCGCCCATGAGCAGGCCCTGCTGGGCTGAAACATAGGCAAAGCCGGGGTTCCAGATTAGCGAGCCGTAGCCGAAGACCCAATGGGTCGATGTGTTTTCCAAATCGTGCATCGTCTTCACCTGAACCGAAACCTAGGCAAGCTTGCGGCGGCAAGCAATCGCCTGCCTTGGGTATGAGCCTTGCGATCCTAAAGCCACCCGGATTTACCCGTGATGAATGACCGGGTCGCCACCCCTCTTTAGTCCGCCTGCCGGGAAAGGTAAGACTGCGGCCATGAAGAAACGAATCATCATACTCGGCTCGGTTGTCATTGCGGTCCTCGTGCTGTGGAGTGCGGCCTGGTTTGTGCTGGCTGGCGTGGTCAAACAGAACATCGAGGCACTGGCTTTTGCCGATGGTGTAATGACGCCAAGCCTCGTTTGCGAGACGCTCAGTGTCGGCGGCTATCCGTTCCGGTTTGACGCCGATTGCGTCAACGCGACGATCGTCAGCGGCGATGTGATGGTGAATGTGCCGGGTATAAGGGCCAGTATCCGGGTCTATGCACCGACCCATCTGCTGGCATCGGCGCTGGGACCAGTGCAGCTCAACGACAATTTTACCGGCACGCGCAATAGCGTGACCTGGTCGACGCTGGAAGCCAGCGTGCGGCTCGATGATTGGCGCATTGCCCGTGCGTCGATTTCGGGCAAGGACGTGGTGTGGAACGATACGCTGTTTGGCGATGCGGTGATTGCGCAAAGCCCGCTGGTGGAACTGCATCTGTTCGATATTCCCGAGCAGCACGATGCCGAGCGGCAGACGGCGTCGCTGGCGTTATATGGCCGGGCGCAGACGCTGGCGTGGCCGGGGCTGACGCTGACCGATAGCAATGCCGAGATCCAGCTCGAGATGAGCGGCCTGCCTGACGATGTGCGCGCTTGGGGTGAACCGACGCTGCTGCCGAGCATTCAGCAAGCCGGCGGCAAGTTCAACGTGGTGTCGATCCATGCGACCGACGCCGACGCGACGCTGGATGCGTCGGGCGAGCTAATGATCGACCCGCAGGCTTTGCTCGAAGGTCAGATTTCGGTCACTTCGAGCGGCGTCGCCGAGCGTATCGGCCCAATGATTGAAGAGCCGTGGCGGACGCTGGTGCTAGGCACGCCGGGGCCGGATGGGCTGCACACCAACCTGCTCAATTTCAGGGCTGGGGCGGTGTTCTCGGGGCTGGTGCCAATTGCCGCGGTGCCGCCGCTGTATTAGGCGTCCTCGCCGCCATCATGCTCGCGGACAAAGGGAATGTCGGGAACTGGCGCAGTTTCGTGCGGTCGGCCGAAGTCGGCGGCGGCGGTTTCCTGGCCGGCGGAGATGATCGAGCGGCGGATGGCGCGGGTGCGGGTGAACATGGCTTCGAGAGCCGGGCCGTCGCCCGTGCGCACCGAGCGCTGCAAGGCCGACAGGTCCTCGGAAAAACGGCCCAGCATTTCGAGCACAGCGTCGCGGTTGGTCAGGAAGATGTCGCGCCACATCACGGGGTCGGAGGCGGCAATGCGGGTAAAATCGCGGAAGCCCGAGGCCGAGAACTTGATGACTTCGGACTGTGTGGCCGCTTCGAGATCGGCAACGGTGCCCACAATATTGTAGGCGACGAGGTGGGGGATATGGCTTGTAATAGCCAGCACCATGTCGTGATGTGCTGCGTCCATGCTTTCAACTTGGCTGCCCATTGCCCGCCAAAAACTTGCAAGTTTCTCAGTCTTTGCTGGATCGACTTCGGGGCCGGGGGTCAGCACGCACCAGCGGCCGGTGAACAGTTCGGGGAAACCTGCCGATGGTCCGGATTGCTCGGTACCGGCAATCGGATGGCCGGGGATGAGGCTGACGCCGGCTGGAACCTGGGCCTCCAATATCTTCACCACATGGCCTTTGACCGAACCCACATCGGAGAGGATGGCGCCCAGCTCCAGAGCCGATGCGATGCTGGTCATGACGCTTTCATAGGCGCCTATCGGGGTACAGATGATGACGAGATCAGCGCCGCGTACCGCTTCGGCTGCGTCGAGTGTGTAGATGTCGCCCAGCTTAAGCTCGCGGGCTTCGTCCAGCGTTTCCTGCTTGCGGGTGGCGATGGAGATGACCTCAACCAGACCCTGCCGCTTTGCGGCTAAGGCGATGGAAGAGCCGATCAGGCCGATGCCGATCAGGGCGAGCTTGCGAAAATGAGCCGTCATGCGACTTTCACCAATGCGTTGAGAATGCCGACGACGCCGCGCATCGCCTGTTCGGAGCCGATGGAGATGCGCAAGCCGTTCGGAATGCCATAGGAGTCGCCGATTTCGCGCACGATCAAGCCGCGGTCGCGCAGGGTTTCGAACGCCAACGCAGCGTGCTCGGCATCGGGAAACAACACCATGACGAAATTGGCCTGGCTCGGCACGACGCGGAAATGGTTGGAGGCATCGAGCTCCTCGGTGATCCAGTCACGCCATAGAGCATTGTGCCCCTTGAGCTTGTCGTTGAACTCGGTGTCGCGCGCTGCGGCGGCGCCAGCTAGTTGGGCGGGCAGGTTGACGTTGAACGGGCCGCGGATGCGGTTAATGGCATCGACGACATGGTCGGGGCCGACCATCCAACCGATGCGGGCCGCTGCGAGCCCCATCTTGGAGAAGGTGCGGACCATGACGACGTTGCTGGCCTCGCGGACGAGGTCGGCGCCGACGGTGAAGTCCTCGGCGGTGACATATTCCGCATAGGCATTGTCGATGACCAGCAGGATATCTGGGCGCAGGCCGGCATGCAGGCGGCGGATTTCGGCGTCCGGCAGGTAGGTGCCGGTCGGGTTGTTGGGATTGGCCAGCCAGATGATTTTGGTGCTGGGCGTTACGGCGGCAAGGATTGCATCGACGTCGGCGGTGTAGTCGTCCTCGTCGACCATGACGATGCTGGCGCCGGTTGCCTTGGTAATGATCGGATAGACCGAAAAGCCGTAGCGGCTCATGATCGCTTCGTCGCCCAGACCGAGATAGCACTGCGCGATCAGGTGCAGCAGGTCATCCGAGCCATTGCCGCAGACAATGCTCTCGGGGTCGATGCCGTGCACTTCGCCCAGCGCGGTGCGCAGAATTTTCGAGGTGCCTTCGGGATAGATGTCCAGCCGGTCGGCGACCGACCGAAACGCCTCGATGGCCTTGGGGCTGGCACCCAGCGGCGATTCGTTGGACGACAGCTTGATATAACTGCTGCCCGGCGCGCCGGACTTGCCGGGCACATAGGGCGCAATATCGAGAATACCGGGCTGCGGAACGGGGCGATTGGGAGCGTCGGACATGATGCCATTTCTGGGCTGAAAACCGCGCGGACCATAGTCAAAGCCATGCGTGATGGCAAAGGAAAGCGTCAGCCGTGCCGGGCCGTCGCCGTGTTCATGCTGGGGACGCGAACGAAGCGTTCTTCGCGTTTGCGGCGGGCGATGGCGGGGAAGGCCTCCTTGCGGGCGCGGACGCAGATAACGCCGCTCATGGCGGGGGCAAGGATGCGGCCGGCGCGCTCGAACAGTCGGGTTGATTTGAGCACCAGCGAGGACTGCACGGGCGGCAGGAATAGGCCATCGCGCCAGGCTTCGGGCACGAAGCTGTGGTCGCGCAGCAGTTTGTCGAGTTGGCCGCCGGAGTAGGGATTGCCCTGACCGAAGGGAGTATTATCGCGCTGGGCCCAGATACCGCGGCGGCGCGGCACCACGACGATGAGTTGGCCATTGGGTGCGGTGATGCGCCAGAGTTCGCGCATCAGCTCCTCTGCATCCGCCACATGCTCGAAGGCATGGATGGCGATGGTCAGATCGATCGCAGCGTCGGTCAGTGGCATTTCGAGCGGATCGCACAGCACAGTGTGGGACGGGCCCTCGCGCGGCCAGGCCGAGGCGCCTTGTCGATCCGGCATGAAGGCCAGCACGCGTTCGGCTTTTTCCATGGTGAAGCGCAGGTATGGCGTTGCAAAGCCGAGGCCCAGCACGCGCTTGCCGGAAACGTCTTCTGCGAGGCCAATGACCTGCTCACGCACGAGGGTGCGCGAAATGCGACCCAGCGGCGATTTGTAATAGGCGATGAGGCGCGTGACGTCGGCTGTCATGACTTCAACTCTGCCGGTTTCCCATAGACTTGTCCAACTGGCTGGTTGTCATGTGGAACCTGCACCCCTAGCTATCAAGTTCTGCAGTTTGAAGGAGCATTGCCGTGAGTCTAATCGTCGACGTATTTCCCGCGCGCAGCGATAATTTCGGTTACCTGGTGCATGACACTGCAACGGGTCGCACTGCCGCCATCGACGCGCCCGAAGCCGCTGCGATCAAGACTGCGCTGCTGCATCGTGGCTGGACGCTCAGCGATATCTTCATCACGCATCACCATATCGACCATGTCGAAGGCATTGCCGAGCTCAAGGCCGAGTTCGGCGTGCGCGTCGTCGGGCCACGTGCCGAGGCCGACAAGATCGCCGATCTCGATGAGTTGGTGGCCGGTGGCGATACGGTGACGCTGGGGGAGACGACGTTCCAGGTTTACGACGCGCCGGGCCATACGCTGGGGCACATCGTGTTTCACGATGCAGCGGGCAAGCACCTGTTCACCGCCGATGCGCTGTTCTCGCTCGGCGTAGGCCGCATGTTCGAGGGCACGCCGGGGCCAATGTGGGAAGGCGTCAAGGCGCTGCGAGAGCTGCCGGACGATACGCTGGTGTATTGCGGACACGAATATACCCAAAGCAACGCGAAGTTTGCACTGTCGATCGACCCGAACAACGCGGCGCTGCAGAAGCGGGCGGCGGAAGTTGATGCGCTGCGGATTGCCGGCAAGGCGACCATTCCGTTCCTGCTTGGCGAGGACAAGGCGGCTAACCCGTTTCTGCGGGCCGACGATGCAGGCCTAGCCAAGCATTTTGGGTTTGAGAGTGCGTCGCCCGCCGAGGTGTTTGCGGCGATCCGCAAGGGCAAGGATACGTTCTGACCGGGCTCCTGCGGTAACCATTTCGCGCTTTGGGAGCTTAAACGTTAACAAAACGTTAGCATCTGGCACAGGAATTGCTCCTTATGGGGCATAGGGCCAGATGATTTGTCTCGTTTCGAGACAGGCTGGCCCGCTTTGAGACAGAGCGAGGCGAACATGGCCGATTTCGAGACAAAGCCAATGGCGCAACTGGTGCCGATTGCTGCGCCGGGTGCTAAGCCATCACTGTTGCGCAATGTGACTACCGCTGCGTTCGTGAGCCAATTGCTCGCCGAGCGCGCTAATCTGGCGCCGCAGCGCATGCGGCGCCGCGGCAGTTCGGAGGGTGCCATTGGCGCCTATTCTGCCGGCGCGCGCGTCGCGGTCAAGCGGATGCCGATGGGCTATCGGACGTCCATCGTCGCCTAACGCGCGTCGCAATCTTTCAGGTCGCTCCCTGCGCGTTAGATTCTTGTTTTACGCATGTCTTTGCCCCGAAACCGG
>JAQGKG010000176.1 GCA_028290245.1 Devosia sp.
ATCACCGGGCACAATGACTTCTACTACCGCGATTATCTCGGGACGCCCCAGGAGCTTATCTCGGCGCTGAAGTATGGGTTTCTTTATCAGGGCCAGCGTTCGGACATGCGCGACACGTCCTATGGCACCTATAATCTCGACACGCCGCCGGAACACTTCGTACATTTCCTCGAGAACCACGACCAGGTGGCTAATTCGGCACGCGGGTTTCGGCTTTCGACGCTGGCTTCACCGGCCCGCCTGCGTGCGGTTACTGCACTTTTCCTGCTCGGACCGCAGACGCCCTGCCTGTTTCAAGGTCAGGAATTTGGCGCCACCAATCCATTCGTCTACTTCCGTGATCTCGACGGCGAAGAGGCGCAGGCTGTTTCTAAAGGCCGGCGGGAATCACTGATCAACTTCCCCGGCGTTGCAGACCCTGTGATGCAGGCAAGATTGCCCGATCCTTCAGACCAGACGACGTTCGAGGACAGCAAACTGAACTGGTCAGAGTCGGAGCACCATGCCGGTATCCGGGCGTTGCATCGCGATCTTCTCGCCCTGCGGCGCGAAGATGCAGCTTTCTCTCAGTCCAGCGAACGGCGGATTGATGGGGCGGTGATCGGCGACGCGGCACTGCTGGTCCGCTTCTTCACGCCCGATCCAGCGGGGCACCGGCTGCTGTTGCTCAATCTGGGCCGAGATTTGCATATCGGGGCGATCGCCGAGCCGCTGCTGGCGCCAGCAAAGGGGCACCGCTGGACCGTTGCGTGGTCCAGCGAGCATCCGGATTATGAGGGCGCGGGGCAACGTCCCATGGACCCCAGGGAGTTCTGGATACTCCCTGGCGACTGCGCGATTGTGTTGAAATCCGAGGCCTAGAATGCGTTGCCGTAGATTGCCTGGATGTCCGAGATCGCCAAAGCGCGGGGATTGTTGTCGATCAGGCGTTTGATGGCGAAAGCTTCTTCCGCCCAGAGCGACAAATCCTGTTGCTGCGCACCGTGCTTTGACAGGCTCATCTCAACGCCGAGACCCTGGCAATAGGCGTGGCTGGCATCACGAACCGCTTGCTCGCCAGTGTCACCCGACAGTCCCAGCGCCGACATGATCAAGGCGGTCTTTTCCGGCCGGACTGGCGCGTTGAAGGCCAGCACATGCGGGAAGATGATGGCGTTGGCTAAGCCGTGTGGCAGCTTGAGACGGGTGCCGAGAGGATAGGCCAGCGCATGGCCGCCAGCGGTGTTCACCGGGCCGAGACAAATGCCGCCATAGTAGGACGCGAGCATCATGCCGGCGCGGGCTTCGGTGTCGCTGCCGTCGGCAACGGCGCGCGCCAGATACTGGCCGACCAGCGAAATTCCCGTGCTGGCATAGCCGTCAATCAGTGGATGCGCCTTGATGTTGGTGAAGGCTTCGACGCAATGAGCCAGCGCATCGACGCCGGTTGCGGCGGTCACGGAGGCGGGCACCGAGTAGGTCAGTTCTGGATCCAGCACCGCGATGTCGGCCAGCATGAACTGACTTTCGACGGCCATCTTCGCAAGGGTCACGGGGTTGGTGACAAGCGAGCGGATGCCGGCTTCTGAGCCAGTGCCGGAAGTGGTGGGAACTTGGGCTAGCGCCGTGCGACGGCCTTGAACCTTGTTGACGCCGACGACGTCAGGCACCGAAAGTTCACTGTCCCAGAGCACGGCGACCAGCTTGGCGACGTCCATTACCGAACCACCGCCGAGGCCGATCACCAGGTCGGGGCGGAAGGCACGAGCTGCGGCTAAAACGGCTTTGACGGCCGGCAGGTCGGGTTCGGGCGGCAGATCGATGAAGGTCTCGACGGTGCCGGAAAGGCCAATTCGATCAACGAATCCAACGGTGGGGGCCATGGCGACGACAAACACGCGCTGGTATCCGGCGGCCCATTCGGCGAGGCGCGAGACGGCACCGGCGCCGATTTCAAGCCGGGCTGGCTGTAGCAGCGTGATCGGGCGAGCCATGGAGAGTGTGGGTTCAGACATTGTCCTGGACCTCAAGTTCGCTCATCTGCGCCCAGACCTTGTCGATCTCGGCCTGTCCAAGTTCGACCAGTGGCGGACGCACACGGATCCAGCCGGGGTGGTTGCGGCGTTTGGCGAGCATGGCCTTGATGGTCGGGAGTTGGACATAGGCGTTGGAGAGGTCGCGCCAGGCGTTGATGCGGGCCTGGGCTTTGTCGACAAGTGCTGCATCTTCGGGGATATGAGCATGATCGAAGACCACGCGCAGATGCTTGCCGATGAGGTTGGAGCTGGAGGTGATGCATCCTGCGCCACCCGACCGCAGCAGTGGCAGCATGAAGGGATCAGCGCCAGCCAGCACCGAGAAGTTCTCGAATGAACTGGCAAAGGCTTGCATGCTTTCGAGCTTGCCCGAGCTGTCCTTGATGCCGACGACGACGCCGGGGAAGGCTTCGAGCAACCGGCCAACCAGTTCGATGGAGAGGCCGACCTGGGCGATGGGCGGAATGTGATACAGCACGACGCGGAGGTCATTGCTGCCGACGCCTTCGATGGCTTCGGCATAGAAGCGGAACAGGCCCTCGTCGCTGACGCCCTTGTAGTAGAATGGGGGCAACACAACGGTGGCCTTGACGCCTGAATCGACGGCGTGGCGCATCAGGGTCACGGTATCGGCGACGTTAGTCTGCGAGGTGCCGGGCAGCAGCCGCTGGGGATCGACGCCTGAGTCGATGAGCTTTTCGAGCAGCGCCTGTCGTTGCGCGATGCTGAAGGAATTGGCCTCGCCGGTGGTGCCGAGCAGGGCAATGCCGTCGCAGCCTTCATCGATCAGCGCCTTGGCGTGGATGGCAAACGTCGCGTGGTCAGGTGTGCCGTCGGCGAGAATGGGCGTTGCCGAGGCGCAGAAGACGCCGCTGATCGGGAGCTTGGTCGCTGGATTCATGATTTTCTCCCGGCGGCCAGGCGGCGCGCATAGGCAATGGCTTCGTTCATATTGGTGTGGTTGGCCTTGCCGGTGCCGGCAATGTCGAAGGCCGTGCCGTGATCGACCGAGGTGCGATCGATCGGCAGGCCGAGCGAGACGTTGACCGCGGTATCGAAAGCGACGAGCTTGATCGGGATGTGGCCCTGATCGTGATACTGGGCGACGACCAGATCGAAGGCGCCGTTGTAGGCGCGGTAGTAGAGCGTGTCGGCCGAGATCGGGCCCTGAACGTTGATGCCTTCGGCTTGTGCCATGGCGACGGCGGGAACGACCTGCACATCGTCCTCGGTGCCGAACAGGCCGTTTTCGCCGCAATGCGGGTTGATGCCTGCAACGGCGATACGCGGATTGGCGTAACCGATGCGCTTCAGATGGTCATTACCGGCGCGGATGGTCGCGAGAATGCGCTCTGGCGTGGCGCGGTCGATGGCGGTCTTGAGTGACACATGTGTTGACACATGGATAACCTTGAGGCGCTCGGATGCCAGCAGCATGAAGGCCGACTTCTGGCCGGTCAGCGACGTCAGCATGCCGGTGTGGCCATCGTAATGATGACCGGCGAGGTTGAGCGCTTCCTTGTTGATCGGCGCGGTGACGATGCAACCGAGCTTGCCGGCTTCGGCGTCGCGTACGGCCTTCTCGATAAAGCGAAATGCCGCATCGCCAGCGCGGGGGTCGAGTTTGCCCCAAGGCAGTGGACCGCCTTCGATGGGCAGGTCCTCGACGAAACCGTCGAGGTTGATGTCAGCGCCGGTGGCCACGACGGCAAGGTCCAGCGTAGCGCGATTGCCGTAGATGCGGGTGCGGGCGCGGTCTTCCGGGCTCATTTGCGCCAGGGCGCGAACTGCGATCTCGGGGCCGACGCCCGCCGGGTCGCCCATGGTGATGCCGATGATGTCGCTCAATTGCTTTCTCCGTCGATCCATCCCTTGGGGAGACGGACATATTTGATGGCCCGCCGGAAGTAGGTGTAGGCGACGTGGATCGCGCCGTCTGGACCTTCCAGCAGGTAAGGGTAGGACAGTTCTTTGTTGCGGCCGTCGAGCGAGTTGTTCGAGAGGCAGGTGCCGGGACTGTCATCGATGATTTTGCGCAGCGGGAAGCTGATGCCGTCATCGGTTGAAATGCAGAGCGTGAGCGGCGCGCGCGGAACGCCCCAGATCGGCGCACAACCGCCGCTAGCGTCGGGCCGGTCGTCGCCTTCCTCGATCTCGTCGTAGAGCGAGACGCGGCGGTCGGTGGAGGTGGCGCCGGAGACCGGATTGCACACCATGGCGAGGCGGTCGTCGGCGAGGCGCACGACGTTGATCGATGAATTGTTGTTGGGCACGTCGGTCGGCTTGGGCGCGGACCAGGTCACGCCGCCATCGAGGCTTTCGGAACGGTGCACGAAATCGGACTGACGGCGGCGATAGAAGGCCACCATGCGGTCGCCGTCGAGCGGCACGATGGTCAAGTGGACCGAACCGATCGAGCCGGGCACTTCGGACAGCGACCAGGTGACGCCATCGTCGTGGCTGATGGCGACGCCAGCTGTATCGTGGCTGCCGTTCCAGCGCTGGCCGGGTTTTGAGATACAGCGGAATACCGGCATCATCCAGGCGCCATCGGTGCGGCGCACAAAGCGGCCGCGCACGAAGGTGCCGAGCGGTAGGTCGAGTAGGCGTGGTTCGCCAGCGACCAGAGCGCCTTGGCGGAGATTGATGTCGCGGGCGCGCAGCAGGCATTCATCCTGATTGCCGGACGGTTGCGCGGTATGGACCAGCTGCCATTGTCCGGCGGCATTGCGGGTCAGTACGGGATTTTGTTCGCTGCGGTCCGGGTCGTCGCTGAGGCGCACCGAAGCGCTCCAGCGATCCGCGCCGGGGGCGAGCGTAGACCCATAGATCGAGATGTCGGACTTGCCTTCGAGCGTGCCGCCAAACCACAGGCAGGCCAGCGAACCATCATCGAGCAGTTCGATGAAAGCGGCGTGGTTTTGCACCATTGGTGATGGCAGATAGGCCTCAAGCACGCCGCCGGTGGCCTCGCCAAGCTGACCCGTCATGCGCTCCGCAATCTCGTCAGGAGTCATGCTCCTCCCCTTCATTAGTTGGCTGCAAACTTTACACTCACCTCAAAGTTGTCAAGTTATAAAATCCATTTCCGATACGACTTTAGGCGCAATAAATTGCAATTTATGTAGTTTATTCAGACGTTTAAGAGGCGCGTATTGTCACAATACCTTCCCAACTAGATTTTTGTTTGACAACTTAATGTTGTAACGAGATAGTGCGGGTCGGCTGGTTTGCCCATGGAGGGGCTGCCAGGAGGACATTGCATGGGCGCATCGCAGCGCCGCCCGTGCCTTACTGCAAAGCTGTACTGGGAGGCAGAATTGACCTTTAGGCATCTACTTATCGGCGCGTTGCTCGCGTCGACAATCGCTACGCCAGCTATGGCGCAGGCGAACACCGACATTACCGTTGTGCTGAGCGAGGAACTCGATCTGGTCGAGCCTTGCATGGCGACGCGCTCGAACATCGGCCGCGTGATCCTGCAGAACATCAGCGAGACACTGACCGAGCTGGACGTACGTGGCGACAAGGGCTTGATGCCCCGCCTGGCCGATAGCTGGGAAGACAAGGGCGACGGCACCTGGCAGTTCAAGCTGCACGACGGCGTCAAGTTTTCCGACGCCACCACCTTCGATGCCGCCGACGTCAAGCATTCGTTCGACCGCGTGTTTTCGGATCAGCTGACCTGCGAGAGCAAGCGCTACTTCGCCGATACAACCCTAACCTTTACCGTGGTCGACGACCTTACCATCGACGTCAAGGCCGAGCCTGCCCAGCCCGTGTTGCCGCTGCTGATGAGCCTTGTCACCATCGTTCCTTCGGAAACCCCGATGGAATTCGTGCGTGACCCGATCGGCACTGGCCCCTACGTCATGACCGAGTGGACCGCCGGCCAGCAGATCGTGCTGGATCGTCGTGCTGACTATTGGGGCACGCAGCCCGAGGTGACTAAGGCCACCTACCTGTTCCGCTCCGAGCCTGCCGTTCGTGCCGGCATGGTTGCTGCCGGTGAGGCCGATATCGCTCCTCAGATCACGGCCGAAGTTGCCGATAACAAGGCGACCGATTTCACCTACCTGAATTCGGAAACCGTCTACCTACGTGTCGATAGCCAGGACGCCCCGACCAGCGACATCCGCGTGCGCCAGGCACTGAATGCTGCCATCGATCGCGAAGCCTTTATCGGCACCGTGCTGCCAACCGGAACCGAGCTTGCAGTGGCCATGGTGCCGCCGACTACGCTCGGCTGGAACCCAAGCCTGACGCCTCCGGCTTACGATCCTGAACTGGCCAAGAAGCTGCTTGCCGAAGCCAAGGCAGACGGCGTCGATATCAGCCTGCCGATCGAAGTCGTAGCCCGCACCGAGAACTTCCCCAACGTAACCGAGGTCTCCGAGGCCCTGGTGCAGATGTTCAATGAAGTCGGCTTTACAGCCACGTTGCGCATGGTCGAAGTTGCCGAGCACGAGCAGTACTACTCCAAGCCCTACCCCGAGAGCACCGGCACCCGCCTCGTTCTCGCGCAGCATGACAACAGCCGCGGCGACCCCGTATTCTCGATGTTCTTCAAGTATGACAGCAAGGGCACCCAGTCTGGCGTCAACGATCCCAAGCTCGATGAGATGATTGCTGCGGCTTCGGCTGCAACCGGTGACGAGCGTGCCGCCCTTTGGTCCGAAGTGTTCAAGTATGTCCAGAGCGATATCGTCGCCGACGTCCTGCTGTTCCACATGGTTGGCCTCAGCCGCGTTGGCGAACGTCTCGACTTCACGCCGACCATCGCGACCAACCAGCAGCTGCAGCTGGCCGAAATCGGCTTCAAGTAAGACCCTCGCAGGTCCATAACAGGCGATGCCGGGGGCGCTCCCCCCGGCATCGCATTTTTGAACAGATTGGACGATCCCGTCATGACCAAACTGATCAGCCAGCGCGTGATCGCCAGCCTGCTGTCCCTGCTGGGGTTGTTGATCCTGGTGTTCTTCCTGTCGCGGCTTACGGGCGACCCGGCCGTCCTGTTTCTGCCAATCGATGCGACCGAGGAAATGAAGTCGCAGTTCCGTGCGCTGCACGGCCTCGACCTGCCCATCCTCGAGCAATTCGCGCGCTACGTTTGGGATTTCGTCCACCTCGATTTCGGCGAGAGCTTGCGCAAGGCGCGGCCTGCCATCGATGTCGTGCTCGAAGCCTATGCCTGGACGCTGCCGCTGGCCGGTATCACCATGGCGCTGGTGATCTTGGCCGCGATTGTGCTGGGTTCGCTGGCGGCCTTCAATGTCGGCGGGTTCTTTGACCGGCTGGTATCTATCGTGTCGCTGATCGGCGCTTCGGCTCCCGACTTCTGGATCGCTATCGTTGCCATCGTGGTCTTCGCCATCAATTTGAGCTGGCTGCCGACCTCCGGCGTCGGTACGCCCTGGCACTGGATCTTGCCTATCTCCGTGCTGTTCATCCGCCCGTTCGGGCTGATCGTACAGGTGGTGCGCGGCTCGATGCTGACAGCTCTCTCGGCGCAATATGTCAAGACGGCGCGTGCCAAGGGCGTCAAGAACCTGCCCATCATCTTCGTGCATACGCTGCGCAATGCCATGCTGCCGGTCATCACCGTGATCGGCGACCAGGCTGCGGCCATGCTCAACGGCGCGGTGATCGTCGAGACGATCTTCGGCTTTCCCGGCATCGGCAAGCTGATGATCGACTCCATCCTGCAGCGTGACTTCAACGTGGTGCTGGCCGCGATCATGGTCACGGCGCTTGCCATTTTCATCATGAACATCCTGATCGACCTGGCCTATGGCCTGCTCGATCCGCGGATCCGGAATTAGGAGCCCGCGATGACCGAAGTTACTGTGGCCACCAAGCCCGTCTTGCAAGGCAAGTCCGGCTTTTCCGCACTGCTGTCGATGCTGTGGCGCGACAAGCTGGCCTTCGTCTCGGCCGTGATATTGGTGCTGATCATCCTCTGCGCCGTGCTTGGTCCGGCCCTGCTTGGCGATATGGCCAATAGCCAAAACCTGCGTGGGCGTAACAGCCCTCCGTTCGATCTGGCTCGTGGCTGGGCCTTTGT
>JAQGKG010000214.1 GCA_028290245.1 Devosia sp.
GAGTATGGCAATGGGTTCATGACGTACCTTATCGCGGTCATTGAGCCGGCCACTCAACAAGATAGTAAATAGTGAGAAGCCCTTAATCTGCATTACCGGGATTGGTGCGCGACCGGTAGATAGTGAGAGTTTAGCTGCCATTCCGGCCGCTGCCGGATGTGGAGACCCAGTTAAGATGTTTGGCTCCCTGGCCCGGTAGCCCAGCCTGTCGATTGCAAGCGGGCCGGCGCCCACCTCACGTGTCGGAATGCGGTCCCGTGGAATCACGCGAGGCAGTTCCAAAGAGTCACACAGCTGGATCAAGGCGAGGCAAAGGGCGCACACCATAGCATCATCATGAAGCGGCGATGGCGTTATGCGAAGCCGCTCGGCGCCCTTGGGCACAAGGCCACATAGGGGCTCATCGGCACTGCGCCCGTATAGCGTTCCATGACATCCATCCGCACCCGATATCCCCCGTCGACCAAAGTGGGCGGGCGTGACTGACGGGGAAGCTTGTCGAGGTTGGTGCCAATTTTATCGAAGCAGGTGCCGTCCGCCAGAACCATCGCGCGGTTGGTGACCACCGCTCGTGATCATCTGAGCCAGGCCCCGTCGGGCCAAGCTTGACCTGCTCCGGCTGTGAGCGCCATGTTCAGTCTGTCGGTAGGGGACTCATTGTTACCCAATATGCCCGCCCACACACGGATATCCTGACAAGACCCGTCCGGGGCACCGCGTGAAATGACGTTAAGCAAGGATGTGGGTGCCACTCATCTCCTTAGGACGCTTTTGACTGTATGAACTGATGGCAGCAGCTCGCGTGGCGCCAGGCGCAGTGATGGCGGCAGGACGATGATCCACGGCATTGACCTTTGGGACGCCGACCCGGCTTTCCTTTGGCTCGGTCCCTGCCGCACGTCTAGAAGAGGTGCCTCGTTTCTGGGACGGGGCCATATCCGTGAGCAAGGTTGTGATTAGTGGAAGAACCCGCTCTTCAAAATATTCACGGGTGACGTTGGCGCCGACGCTGACCCCATTGTTCGTAATGTTGAAGTCGACGCGGTCTTTCACCTGCCCGCCTCCAAAAAATTCTCTTCCAAATCTTGTTTATGGCAGTCAGGTGGCATTGCGTTACCATTAAGTCGTTTGGGCAATCAGTCACATGGCCACCAGCGCTCTCTGGAATCGCGCATGGCCCGCTTGCCAAACCCTTACAGCCGAATAGTTAACGTTAACGGTCGCCGCGCTTCCATGGTGCATTTTCCGTTACCACAATTCACACAATTTGATGTTCTTTCCTGTCTCGCCACAGGATTAGGGTGGCGACCTAACGCCAAAATCCCGAAGGCGCAGCATACGACGCCCGTGGGCTGTTGCTCCTAGCTAAATGTCGATAAGCGTTTGTTTTTTATCACCAATTGCATGCTCTGTGAACGTTCGCACTTCACGCCTGACGTCCCAGATGCGCAGTGGGATCCACAATTCATACCGCCGGGGCGCTCGTCCGGGACACGGATCATCCCATGTTAATAAAGGTGATAACTCCCAACCTAGAGTGGAAGGCCTCCATGAGGTGTGGCATGCGATGCTTAACGTCGTCAGTTAATGACTGCTTAACTAGCCCCATCAAGCTGGGCAGGCGAGGGCTTCGGCACATAAAGCGCGGCGCTGTTGCTACAAATAATACCGGGGTTAATCGCCGAATGGTTGCAGCATGGGTAGAGTCGTTAGCCGACATGGTTGGGATAAAGCCGAAGCGACCGGCTCCGAGCAGGCGCCCAGCTCAGCGCACGCCTGTGGATCCCCCTCGCGCGGATGTGTTCGAGCAACGATTGCAGGCCATTTTCGATGGTACGCAACCAACATCAACACGAGTGATCGGCGGCAGTCTTGAGCTCGTTGGATTGAGCCAAATCCGACCCGCGTTGGGCGTGACCTGGGACATGGTGCGTGACCGCATGCGCCAGATTACCGAAGCCGAGCTACAAAGGAATTTGGGACCGCTTGACCTTTACCGCATCTATAATGCTTCCACCTATCTGTTTTGCCTTTTTGAGCTGTCCGAAGCGGACGCTCGCATCAGGGTTGCTCTTATTTCTCAGGGCATTCGTTACACCCTCGCGAAAGAGTTCCCCTTCATCCGAGACCGCATCCGTCCCGAGCACTTCCTCGGCACGCTCAATGGCGGGGCCTTGCATAATGGCGACGGCAAAGTGGTCGATCGGCTATTCAAATACACGCAAGCGATCAAGGCTGAGACACATCGCAAGTCCGCAGATAGCGCGCGTTCGCTAGTGGAGCGTTCACGAGTTCTATTCTCACCCTGCTGGAAGCGGTCCAAGAACGTGGTTGCGCTTAACCGTTGCCTTTTGGATGCCAAGGGACACGGTTCCGTCAATAGTCAAATTAGATCGCGGTATGGCAGTTACGGGGAAACCGCCGCGGAGTTGGACTTTCTCGTTCTTTCGCGCGTGGCAAAGACGCTGTATGAGTTGAAGCATCTAGGACGTGCAGCTCCCGTCCTGGTCCCTGTTCAGTATGAAACGCTTAGTCATCTCCGGAGTTTTGCGACCTATAGTAGCCTGATTGAATCGGTTCGCGCACAATACCGGCCACTGATTGCGCTGCAGATTATGGATATCGATAGCTCGCATACGTCGCAGGCAATATTGGAGATTGTGCACAAACTCTCGCCGTTGGTCAGGTGGCAGTCGTTGACATTCGATCTTTCCGACCCGCGCATTGCCGAGTGCGCGCAACCTCCCGTCTGGGCGCTCGCGACGGACCTCAGTGCACGGCGGAGTACTGACGGTTCGGTCTACCAAAAGCTATGCCAACTCCGCGCGATAGCCTCCAACGCGGGCCTGAACACTATTGCGCGCGGGGTTGATTCTGTCGGACTTGCTCAAATTGGCGTCAAGGCTGGCATCACCTATATGGACGGTTCAGCAATCCAGCCCCTCTCTCACAGCCCGCGTGCCATCGGTCCTCTTTCGGCAACGCCATTTGGCTTTTCATCCAACGATTTCGTAAAGCGCTGGCACACACCTGACCATAGGATAACATCTGTCGGTTGGCATCGTACCCAGCGGTGAACCCGCTCTCCTTGCACGGGTGTGAATGCCATCGGCGCTTCATCGCACCACGTCCAGCGCTTCCTTCAACATCTCGTCGGCCGCGCTCATGATACGAGTGCCAGTGGAATAGCTGCAGGCCTTTGCGTAGGCCATAGCCTGCCAGGGACGCTTTTTAGTAAAATTATCGGCATACCGATTACCAATCGTTTCCGAGAGTAGTGTCTATCAGGCGAAACCTAACTGCCGGGAGCCCACACCTCAGTGAAATCGGAGCAAATCGTGGGTTAGTCTGATCTTATTGCCTTTAACTACCCGCTAAGTCGTGCGCGCGTTAAAGTCCTTCAATGCGCAGGCCGCTCGCAGAGCACCGGTCATAAAGAAAAGCCAACAGGTTGGTTGAGATCGGGGTTGAGGTGCGCGACAGTATTTTTGAACGTATTAAGCAGCTTTTTGTCAGCGACGGCGACAGCTCTGACAACGCCGCAAATTACCAGAATTCGCGCGGTCAGACTGCGGCAGAACAAGCCGACAGCGTTCGCCGCATCATCGGTCAGTTGGATGAACAAGGCTCCCCATCTTTGCTGGGTGGCTGCGTTCAGTTGTTGGGGCTCGACCAGATCAAGAGGCGCCTTGGGTCCCGGTGGACAACTGTAGCAGAGCAAGCTCTTTTGATCGCTGAGGAAGTTCTTTCTGAGCGTCTCGGCTTTGGCGACATTTATCGTCCTATTGGCGAATATGCATTTCAAATCTGTTTTGAAACAAACGACGAAGCCGAAGCCGAGCTCCAAGTGCAACGTATCGCAGCGGCGATCGACGAGAGGATCGGTAGCGAATTAGTCGAGACAGAGCGGGCGCTGTCAGTCGACACTTTCGTTGCTCGGGTGCCAAGCGAGCGCATTCGTGATGCCAAGGATCCAATGTCAGCTCTTTATGCCAGTCTGACGGCTATCCGAGATGCAGTTAATACCAGCGCAATCAAACGGCACAGTATTCCAGCCCTTCGTTATGCTGGAGCATTGTTCCAGCCGCTATATTCGAACAGGGACTTTGGCAGGACCAAAAATCGGTGTGTGTTGGATACGTTGGCCGGAGCTGCCGCAGCCAAACACCTCGAAGAAATTGAACACCTCGATGATTTGATTGAGGCCCTTGCTAACCTGGATTCCGTCCTGTTCGCCAAATCAATCGAGGGATTGCATCACGCCCTAGGTGACGTGAAACGCGCTACGATTGTTATCCCGGTTCACTTCCAAACGCTTGCGTCCAGGCAGCCAGACTTCATGGATCTGGCACTGACCTTGCCACTCGCTTACCGCAAGTTTGTGCTGATCGATTTGATTGGGGTCCCCACGGCTGCAACTAAGGGCGAACTGTTACGAGCCGTTCAGACCGGACGCAGCATTGCCGACCGCGTCATCTTGCAGCTTTCCCCGTGGGATCATCGCATGGACCAGCAAATGCGAACCATGATCTGGGGTATCTCTGTTTCGCTGAGTGAACTTGATAGCGATGACCGCGGGATCGCCCAAGACTTGGCTCGGTTTGCTGTGTCCGCAGCCGAGTTTGGACTCAACAGCTTCGCCTATGGAGCCAATACTATTGGAAAAGCTGCGTTCGTAGTCAACTCCGGCTTCGACTTCATTTGTGGGACGGCTGTCCATAGTACGGTTCCCACTCCACGCCCCCATTCGCGCTTTACGCCTTTATTCGGCGATCATGCTGCGCGAGCCGGAGACGCAGAACGACAGACTAGTGGGAGAAGACACCCCCGTTTCGCGCCACTCAATCCAAATTCCACCCTTACGTTCCCCAATGGACAGCAGCATGCCTGCCGTATTCCCAACGTGTCCGCGTCTGGGGCTGCTGTGCTGAGTTCTGCGGCGGTAGAAGTAGGATCGTACCTAGTCATTGGGTCCATTGGTGCGCAGGTGGCCCGGGTTGCCAAAGGTGGATTTGCCGTCAGGTTTCTTGAAGTTCAGCAGCCCTCCGTAATCGAAATCGCTCTCCAGACGCCCCTTGCTGGGGACCAACTTCTGGCAAACCTGAGGGTTCTTAGCGGTTAATCAACTTAGGTCGCGCAACACTAATGTTGCGTCACTGAATTATCTCCCCCTTTCCAGGCAATGTTCAACGCCTACAGGAGCAGCAGTGCGCAAAGACCCTCGCGGCCCAGAAGACGACCTGGCGATGAGCATCCTAGAGGCCAGCTCAAACTGCATCATGGTGCTGGATTTGGACGGCCAGATCACCTCTCTGAACGATGCTGGTGCTCGTTCGCTGGAGTTGGAGAACCGGCAAGCCTTGGATGGACAGGATTGGACCGACCTTTGGTCAGGACAACATCATTCTGACGCTAGCGATGCCATAAAAGGCGCACGACTTGGACAGCGAGGCGGCTTCACAGCGAATTGCCTTTCTGCTCGTGGCACGGTCTTGTGGTGGGACGTAGTTGTGAGTCCAGTCAAAACAGCCAATGGCGATGTTGGACGTATTGCCGTGATCGCTCACGATCTCACTGAGATCAGGAGAGCATCCGAGAAAGTAGAGGTTGCCCGCAATAGCCTGGACGCGGTTCTGAGCAGCACCACTGACAGCATTGTAGTAGTCGACCACGATTGGAACGTGATTTATCTAAACGAGCGAGCAGCTAGCAGTGTTGGGCGTAACGGACGCTTGGCAATCGGCGAAAACATCTGGGAGGCTTACCCCGAGCAGGTAGGGACAGTGTTCCACGAGAACTATCTCCGCGCGTTAAAAACACAGACGCCCGTGACGTTTGAAGGGTACTTGATAGAACTGGGTGTTTGGCTCGAGGTGCGTGCTTTCCCCACCGAAAGTAGCTTGTCGATCTTTTTTCATGACATCACGGAGGCCAAACAGACGCGTGATGAGATTTACCGCTTAGCCCATCATGATGCGCTTACGGGCCTGCCAAACCGGGCTATGTTCCTGAAGACGTTGGAAACCTCCTTGGCGGAGGCCGTCGTGAGTAGGGGCTCCCGCGCCGTGGTGCATGTCGATCTGGACGACTTCAAGAACATCAACGACACTCTGGGACACGACGCTGGTGACGCGATGCTTGTGGCTGCAGCGCAGCGACTGAGAAAATGGGTTCCAGCTAGCGGACTTGTTGGTCGCGTTGGTGGGGATGAATTTGCTCTGCTCTTGTGTGAAGACATAAGCATGTCCCAAGTCGACATACTGATGGCGGAACTGAGGGACGCCATGAACGTCCCAGTGAGTTATATGACCGCCGAACTTTCGTGCCGGGCCAGCTTCGGCGTAGCGTTATTCCCCGAAAGCGACAACAGACCGTCCGAATTGATGAAGAACGCGGATTTGGCGTTGTACTCGGCCAAACGTTCTGGTGGCAACCAGCATGCATTTTTCAACCCGCAGGTTCGGCAAACTATCCAACAACGTTTATCTGCTCTCTCCTGTGCGAGAGACGCGCTCGCACGGGACGCTATTCTACCATTTTATCAGCCGAAAATTTCCTTCGAGAGCGGCAGAGTCGTAGGGTTCGAAGCACTTTTACGCTGGATGCACCCACGCGAAGGCATACAGCCGCCTTTCCTGATCAAGGACGCTTTTGAAGATCCTATTCTCGCAGTCGAGCTGGGAGGCCGCATGCGCGAGAAGGTGATTGCCGATATGCAACAATGGCGAGCAGCGGGGGTGGACTTCGGCAGTATCGCGGTCAATGTGTCGGCTCAGGAACTGGGGCGTGCCAACTTCTCGGCAGAAGTTTTGTCAGGGCTGAAAGCAGCTGGACTTCCTTCCAGCATGCTCGAAATTGAAGTTACCGAGACCGTGTTCCTTGATGACGGCTCTAACAGGATTGAAGACGAGCTGAACGAGCTGCATCAAAATGGAGTTTCCATTTCGCTCGATGACTTCGGAACTGGGTACGCGTCGCTGACCCATTTGAATAAATTTCCTGTCAGCTGGCTCAAAATTGACCAGTCGTTTGTCAGAGATATTGGCACCAACCCGGACGCAGCTGCTATCGTCAAGGCTGTCATGGGCCTCTCTCATAGCTTGGGCATACGCGTTGTTGCTGAAGGAATTGAAACCCTTGAGCAATGGAAGCTGCTTAAGAAACGCGGCTGTGACCTGGGGCAGGGGTATCTGATCGCTAAGCCCATGAGCGGAGGAAGAGTGCCTTACTTCATTGAAACCTGGGCTGGCGTTCAGGAGGAGTTTCCGGATAAAAAGAAGACGGTACAGAGGCCTCGTAAGTAGAAGACGGCCATGCCGCATTGCACGTTACGACATTAGGCGGGGGCGCTGAAATGACTGTCAATTACTGGCTCTATGTGAGCAAGAGCGCAATTCCAACGGAGCAATCCGCTGCGACGGTCGAAGACATTGTGCGAAACGCGCAGGTGAAAAACGCGGTGCTTGGCATTACCGGCGCTCTGATTTTTGGAGGAAGTCATTTTGGTCAGATTATCGAGGGTCCACCAGAGGGCTTGTTGACGCTGAGGTCTGTCATCATGACGGATGATCGTCACACAGAAGTTCGGACCATATCAGACGGAAAGACTGAACGCCGTCGCTTCGGGGGCTGGTCTCTTGCGTATTCCGGAGCATCGATGGTTGTCTCGCGTGCCCTTCAACGTGCCATTCGCGACACTGCTCAAGGCTCGGCGGACGCAGGTGCAGAACTGTTGCAGTTGATGGACGAGATCGTCGCCCCCCTGGGTCGTCCGTAGGCGCCAAGGCACCCACCTAAGGACGCAAATGCTACAAGAGCTGCCGCCGCAAGTCCCGGCGTGATTATATCGCGCCCGGTTTTTAAGGCGCGGGACGTCTACGGCGCGGTCGTTTTGGGTCGAAGCGACGACTGTCATGCCGAGACTACAATGCCCGCCGCTTTCAGATTTGTTTATCGGGACAAAAGGATTGCGTGACCGCGTCAAGGCCCACCATCGAAACTGATCGTTAGCGATTACGCTGATAAAGACCTTCTGCAATCTGGGGCGAGTGCAGATTTTAACCGGGCTGCTGCCAGAGCCGTTGGTGCACAGGGCATAGCAGTGACATTGGATCGCATCCGCGCCTTGCTCCGAGTGGAAGCTGCCACCCTCGGATCGGCAGTTAGCGGGTTGATTCCATACTCCCGTAGCGGATCTGGCTTTGTGTTGTCAGGAAGCGCCTTGGAGCTTGAGCAACGCGCCAGGGCCTCTCGGGCCCCCTTGGTTCTAGCCGACGTCCTTGTCCATGAGACACTCGCTCGCGACCAGCTGAGATTTGTTGACGGAAGAGCTATTCGCTTCCTTGCCATGCTTCCAATGGGCACGGCTGACCTTGTTGACCTTCTGATCTTGGCCGACAGCGCGCCAAGGACCATGGACATGGCTAACCGCCTTGCAATGATTGCGGTGGAGTCCTTAGTCCCTCCGGAGACCTCCAATGCAGAGGTGTCTTCAGCATTGCGGCTGCAGCGCAATTTCGAGACCATGGATCAAGCTACTGCTAATGCCCGGTTGGGTGTCTGGCAGTGTCATTTGGCGGGAAATACGCTCACATGGAGCGCCGGAGTTTATGATATCTTTGGCCTGCCTCGGGGGGCATTACTCAGTCGGGACCGCATAGTAAAACAGTATGCTGATGGCTCCCGAGGCGCGATGGAGGAGGCCAGGGCCATAGCCATCGAAACAGGAACGGAGTTCCGGCTAGATGCTGAAATTCTACGTGCGGACGGTCAAAAACGGTGGATGCGGCTTACGGCCAGCGTGCAGTCGGCCAATGGTCTAGCGGTGCGCCTGGCTTTGGCAATTGTCGGCCTCTCCACCGGTGCCGGCGGACCGCCGGTCTATCCCGCGATGGATTCGGAGCGCGTCCCTCTCAGGGCCGGATCCTGCCGAACGTCTCAGCGCTTCCGGACTTAACACCCAATTAACATTTGCAGTCCAACGATGGATCGGTGGTCAATGAAGACCCTAGCGAACTGATCCGCACCCGGCTATTCAGGGACATCCCCACCACTTTGACGCAGAACCAGCACGAGTTCTGCAGGAGAGACCCCCAATAATGAGTACCCCGACTGATCGTGAAATGATGGATGCTGTCCTGTTGGAGCGGGTCTCTGAAATCGTCTCGGCCTATGTCGCCAACAATGCGATCTCGACCGCTGATCTACCGGCATTGATCACCAGCACCCACAGCGCATTGCGTTCGCTAACAGCGGCACCAATAGAACCGCCAGTGGCAGACCTCACGCCGGCCGTTCCGATCAAGAAGTCGGTCACGCCGGACTTCATCATCTGCCTGGATGATGGCAAGAAGTCCAAATCGCTCAAACGGCACTTGCGCACGCTGGGCATGACGCCCGACGAGTATCGCGCCAAGTGGGGCCTGGCCTCGGACTACCCGATGGTGGCGCCAAATTACTCTGCCACGCGGTCATCCCTGGCAAAAGCCAATGGACTTGGTCGGAAACCCGCAGCGGTGCCGGTAATACCCACAAAGCGGACCAAGAAGCCAAAGATCGACGGGTAGAATAGAACAACTAGCAGCCGAACCCGGTACTCCGCCGGGCTTCGGTTCAAGAAGAATGCCCGTGAAAGCCCTGCCAATTGGACGTTAACTTGCCAGCTTGGCTTGGAACTGACCTCAAGCGCCGTGGCCAGGTTCCGTATGGGTTATACGTGTCCACGCTGCGGCAGACTCGGCTTTGTTCGACAAGGTGGTCGTCGCCTCGTGCGTCTGGTCACGCGATCTCGTCCGCGGACTTGGTACCAGGGTGCTGCTGGAGAACGAGCGGGGGTACAACACGACGTTCACCGATCTCGACTGGGCCCTCGCCATGCCCGTCGGCTTCGCCGATCATGGCTTAGTCGCCACGCCGCTGGTAGACGGGCTTCGTGTCGGTGGCGCCGTCGAACTCGCCAAGCCTGAAACAGCGCCGAATTTCGATCGGGCTAAGGCGATGCGCACCAAGATGCGTCGCTATGTGCCCAGCCTGCCCGAAGGCGGCAAGGAGTGGATGGGCCGGCGCCCGTCGACCCCCGATTCGCTGCCAGTGATCAGCCTACATCCCGGCGACCACCGCATCGTCCATGCGTTTGACCACGGGCATCTGGGCCTGACGCTGAGTGCCGTTACCGCAAGGCATGTGGCGTCGCTGGTGGCCGGCAGGCAGCCCGATATCGACCTCGAGCCATTCTCGATCAATCGTTTCCAATAGGGCCTACGCCTCCGCGCAGTCTCGCTTTGAGCGCGGGGTTTCGCTCCACATAACGCCTCAGGCGCTGGGTCCTTCAGCGCTGCTTCCGACAAGTTGCCACGCCCGTCGAGATCGCCCTGCCGAGGCATATCGGCGTGGTCCACCATACGCTTACTCACCCTGGGGCTATGGGAATTGATGGGATAGTCTGCCACTGCAGTGCGGTGCAAGCGTGCTGCTCCACTGCGGCAAAGCACTTTGCCCAGGTCTGTGCGAGTGGCGAGCCTGTCCATGACGTTGGCTCTGGCGTCATTCATGCCGACAAGCTCGATGGCCATAACTTCGCGCCGAATTTGATGGAGCAGCAGGATTATCAGACGTCGCCGCCTAAGCCAGTCGTAGGCCAATTCTCCGTCAACGGCAAAAGTCGGGAATTGGCCGATGAAAATCCCTTCCTCCTATTAGGACCATCGACACGCTCCGCCCACCGTGACGATAATCGGATTGACCAAGGTCTTCATCCCAACAGGGCTATACCGCCGATCTGCCACGCTTTGCTGAATCGAATAATCAAATGGTTGTCGGAAATCCGGGCCGGTACGTCGATAATTAGCGTCGCTCTATTGACATTATGTCGAAGTTTTATCGATGATATGTAGGTGAGGTGGGTTTATGGGAAACATTGACAACAGGGCGTTGCCAATCGCGGTGATCGGTGCTTCGCCGGAAGGTATGGCAAATGTGCCACATCTTGGGCCGGTAGTGTCATCAGCACATCTGGCTGCTGGTCGGTCGCCAGGGCTGTCGGAGGTCGAGTACGGCCTGATGATTGCGACGAGTGCGTTCAATCGCTGGATGGTGCGCTGCATGGCGGCGGCCGGACAGCCGGGCCTTTCCTCGACTGAAGTCGCGATCCTCCATTCCGTGGCGCATCGAGGCCGAGAAAAACGCATGGCAGACATCGCGCTCGTCCTCGATATCGAGGACATCCACGTGGTGTCCTATGCGGTCAAAAAACTGGAAGCCGCAGGGCTGATCCGGGCTCGCCGGGCGGGCAAGGAAAAGATGGTCGAAATCAGCGAGGCCGGGTTTGAAGCCTGCCAGCGATACGGACAGCTCCGCGAGAAGCTCCTTCTCGATATTGCCAGCCAGGCCCGGATTCCCGAATCCGAGCTGTCCAGTGTGGGCGGACTTTTGCGCATGCTTTCGGGCACCTACAACCAGGCTGCGCGAGCGGCAGCAACATTCTGAGGTACTGATGACGCTTGCTGCCCCGAAAGACCTGCTGCGTATTGAGAACCTGTCGGTTTCTTTCGGCGTGGACGCTGTGGTGGAGGACCTGAGCTTCACGGTGCAGGCTGGTCGGACGACTGCCGTGGTCGGGGAGAGCGGATCGGGCAAGTCCATAACCTCAATGTCGATCATGCGGCTGGCCGATATGGCAGGGGCGCATTACCCGCAAGGCAAGATCGTCTTTATCCGTGATGGGGCAGAGGTTGATCTTCTTGCGGCTGATCAGAAGGCGATGCGGCGTATTCGCGGCAATGAAATCGCGATGATCTTTCAGGAGCCGATGACCTCGCTCAATCCTGTGTTCACCATTGGTGACCAGGTGGCTGAAGTGCTGATGCTCCACGAAGGTATGACCAAGGCCGCAGCGCTGGTCGAGGCCGAGCGCCTTTTGACATTGGTGCGCCTGCCTGACGCCAAGGGGCTGCTGGGCCGGCATCCTCATCAACTCTCGGGCGGAATGCGTCAGCGCGTGATGATTGCGATGGCACTGGCCTGTCGGCCAAAGCTGCTGATTGCCGATGAGCCGACAACCGCGCTGGACGTGACGGTGCAGGCGCAAATCCTGACCATCATTCGCGAGTTGCAGGTTGAGCTCGGAATGGCCGTGATCTTCATCACCCATGACATGGGCGTGGTCGCTGAAATGGCGGACGATGTCGTGGTGATGTGGAAAGGGCGCAAGGTCGAAGAAGGCCCGGTGGCCGAGATTTTTGCGGCGCCTAAGCATCCCTACACCAAAGTGCTGCTGTCCGCCGTGCCACGACTTGGCTCAATGGCGGGCAGGAAGTTTCCGCTGCGCGAGGCGGTGACTGTACTCGAGGGTGACCAGCCCAAATTGCACGGCGAAACGCGCGACCAGGATACGGCGAACTACACGGGAGCACCGCTGCTGCAGGTGCGCGACCTTCTGGTTCAGTTCGACATCAAGAAGGACTTCTTTGGCCGCGCGACGCATCGCTGTAGCGCGGTCAACTATGTCAGTTTCGATATCTATCCTGGCGAAACACTGGCCCTGGTCGGGGAATCGGGTTCGGGCAAGTCGACCATTGGGCGAACCATCCAGCAGCTGTTGTCGCCGGTTTCAGGCGACGTCCTGTTTGACGGCCGGTCCATGTCGGCGATGGGCCGGGCCGAGCGCCAGCGCCTGCGTCGGGATGTGCAGTACATCTTCCAGGACCCGTTTGCCTCGCTCGATCCGCGTAAAACGGTGGGTTATTCCATCGCCGAACCGATCCGTACCCACGGGCTGCTGGACGACAACCGGGCCATCGATATTCGCGTCGGGGAACTGCTGGAGCGCGTCGGGCTCGAGCCGAAGATGGCTTCGCGGTACCCGCACGAATTCTCCGGCGGCCAGCGCCAGCGCGTCTGTATTGCCCGTGCACTGTCCTCAAAGCCACGCCTGATCATTGCCGACGAAGCGCTGTCGGCACTGGACGTTTCGGTTCAGGCGCAGGTGATCAACCTGTTCATGGACCTGCAGAAAGACGAGGGGCTGTCGTACCTGTTCATCTCCCACGACATGGCCGTGGTCGAGAAGATCAGCCACCGGGTGGCAGTGCTCTATACCGGCCAGATCATGGAACTGGGGAGCCGGTCCGACGTGTTCGAGCGGCCCAGCCATGCTTACACCAAGCGGCTGCTTTCCGCCGTGCCGGTTGCCGATCCCACCAAGCGTGGCGAGCGAGTTACTCTTGAGGGGGAAATTCCCTCGACAACGCGTCTGGTCGGGCAGGAGCCTCCGGTCATTCCGCTGCACGAAGTGTCGCCAGGACACTTCGTTGCCGCCGAAACAAGTATCTAAAAGCAATCAACGCAAGGGAGAACTGAATATGTCGAGACTAACCCTGCTACAAGCGGGCGCTGCAGCCATCGCGCTGGCTACCACAGCGCTTACCTTTCCGGTACTTGCGGAAGGCAAGCTCACCGTGTCCTCGCCCCAGGACCCCGGTTCCTGGGACCCGATCGACACCTTTCTGGTGAACTGGGCGGCAGCCGCCACCAACATCTTTGATGGCCTGACCTATCGCGGGCCGGACATGGAACTGGTTCCGGCGCTGGCTGAATCCTGGGAAGAGCTGGACGAAGGCAAGCGCATCCGCTTCAAGCTGCGCACTGGCGTGACGTTCCACAACGGTGAGCCCTTCAACGCCGCCGCGGTGAAGTTCACCTTTGATCGCCTGTTGGGTGATGAAGGTGCCAAGGGGCCACAGCGTTCGAACTATGTGGCAATTTCCGAAGTTGAGGTCATCGACGACAATACCGTCGATTTCCACCTCTCGGCTCCAGATCCGGTGCTGCTGACCAAGCTGGCCGGCTATGGCGCGATGATCGTGCCACCGAAGTATGTCTCGGAAAACACCGAGGAATTCGTCAACCTGAACCCGGTCGGCACCGGACCATTCAAGTTCGTGTACTACGAGCCAAAGGTGTCGCTGAATCTCGAAGCCTACGAAGACTTCTGGGGTGACAAGGCCAAGCTGTCGGAACTCGAGTTCCGCTTCATTACCGAGCCCTCTACGGCTGTGGCCGAGTTGCAGGCTGGTCGCGTTGACCTCGTCATTCCGCCGACCATCCCGGTTGCGATGGTGTCGACCATTGAGGCCGACCCCAATCTGATTGTGGCTTCGGTCCCATCGCCCACCGTCTGGGCGCTGCGCTACAACACCCGTGATGGCATCACGGCCGATGCGAATGTCCGCAAGGCGCTGATCATGGCCGTGGATCGCGAAACTATCGTCAAGGAAATCCTTGGTGGTCAGGCCGAAGTCATCGCCAGCTACCAGGGCGAACTGTCGTTCGGCTACGATGCCGACCTGAAGCCGCTGCCATATGATCCTGAAGGCGCAAAGAAGCTACTTGAGGAAGCCGGCGTGCAGCCGGGCGCAGCGGTTCAGATCGACGTGCGTGGCAATGACGCGACCTTCGGCGAAGTGGCGCAGGCCGTGGCCGCCTACCTGTCGGTAGTTGGCGTCAACGCGACGATCCAGCCTTACGAAGTCAACACCATGCTGAATGACATCATTCCGCAGGGTAAAACTGGCGCCATGTTCCAGCAGGGCTGGGGCGGCTGGACCTTCGACTACGACAACACCGCGTACTCGATGTATCACAGCGAAGAGAAGTGGAATCCCTACGACGTCGATCCAGAGCTCGATGCGCTCCTGGAAAGCCAGCGTCCACT
>JAQGKG010000233.1 GCA_028290245.1 Devosia sp.
CGCCAACGCCAGCGCCAACAGCGGTGCTGAGCACGCTACCGCCTGCAGCAGCGCCAATCACGCCACCGCCGACAGCGCCGATCGTGGCACCCTGCTGGGTGGTGGTGCAGGCAGCCATTGAGAGGCAGGTCGCGGCGATGATCAGGATCTTATGCATTGGAAACCCTCCAGGAAACTATCGAGGCGGAAATGCACGGCGCCGTGATTGGTTCCGGCTAACGCCAAAACAAAATTAACTAAATTTGCTGCGACCGGCGCCACATCAGCCCGGCCACGGCGATGACCAACCAGCCGCCGATCATTCCAACGCCCCCTATTGGAGCTGCACCGGGGAACAGACCATGGCCGACCCACTCTCGCATGCCAAGATCGCCGGCAAAGATCATCGTGCCCGCAGCCAGAAGCACGCTGGCTACACCGAGTAACCGGCCTTGACCAACGAGCCCGAGCGCCAGCAATGCCGGCCCATGCGACAGGCAAATCGCCGCAGTTGCCGAGAGATTACGCGACTCTCCCGCATGTGACGCGGCCGCAGCGCTGGCAACGCCAGCCGCGCCGATTAGTCCTGCTACAGCCAGCACCAGCCGCATCGTGTCTCTATCGCCAGCCATCGGTCTGCCTCTTCCGCATCGGGGTGCTTTCCTCTAGATCAATCCACGCGAGTAGGACAATCAAATGAGCGACCAGACCACGGCTGCGCCTAGCGCTGCCGACGATACCATTTCCAGCCGGGCGAGCTGGACCGCGGAACTGCGCGCTACCTTTGCTCTGGCCTGGCCGCTGGTCATCGCACAACTGGCGCAAAATGCGCTGCACACCACTGACGTCATCCTGCTCGGCTGGCTCGGTTCAAACTATCTCGCAGCCGGCACCCTCGCCGTCACCTTCCTGATGCCATTTCTCGTGGCGGGCGTTGGCCTCGTCGGCGCCGTCGCACCATTGGTCGCGCAGGCCCGCGGCTCCCGCGATATCAAGGCCGTGCGCCGCATCGTGCGCCAAGGCTGCTGGGCGGCCATTGCGCTATCAATAGTGCTGGTCCCCATCGTCCTGCAGATCCGTCCAATTTTCGGCCTGCTAGGCCAGGACCCCACCGCGACGCTGATGGCCGAGAGCTTCATCCAGATCGCCGCTTGGTCGCTGTTTCCCGCCCTCGGCATCATCGCGTTCCGCTCGCTGCTGTCTGCCTTCGACGCCACCCGCGCCATCCTCATAATCACCGTGCTCGGCGTGCTGCTCAACGCGGCCATCGCCTATGTGCTGATCTTCGGCCACTTCGGCTTTCCGCGCCTTGAGCTGCGCGGCGCCGCCATTGCAACTCTCGTCACTAACATCGCCATGTTCCTGATGATGGTGGGCTACGTGTTGCGCCATCGCCGGCTCAAGCGCTTCCATGTGCTGGTCCGGTTCTGGAAGCCCGACTGGTTCCGCTTCCGCGAAATCTTCCGCATCGGCACGCCGATCGGTCTGACCGTGCTAGCCGAAGTCGGCCTGTTCACCGCCGCTGCCTTGCTGATGGGCCGGCTCGGCACAGACGAAGTGGCCGCCCACGCCATCGCCCTGCAATGCGCCTCCATGGCCTTCATGGTGCCGCTGGGCCTTGGTATCGCCGCCACCGTTCGCGTCGGCACCGCCTATGGCCGCAGCGACCCCGAGGGCGTCCGCAAAGCCGGCTGGACCGCCTTCGTCCTCGGCACCGGCTTCATGGCGCTGACCTGCACCCTGTTCCTCACCATGGGCCCCGCCATCGTCACCCTGTTTCTCGACCCGCGCGTCCCCGAAAATGCCAACGCCCTAGGGCTGGCCGCCACCTTCCTCGTCGTCGCAGGTGTGTTCCAGCTCGTCGATGGCGCTCAGGTCACCGCCGCCCACGCCTTGCGCGGATTGAGCGATACCAAAATCCCAATGGTGTTGGCGATCTTCGGCTATTGGGCCGTCGGCCTCCCCATCGCCTATATCCTCGGCTTCGTCGTCGGTTGGCGCGGCGTCGGCATCTGGATCGGCCTCGCCGCCGGTCTGGCCTTCGTCGCGGTCGTGCTCGTCGCCCGCTTCGCCCTGCGCGAACGTCTCGGCCTATTGCGCGCCCGCTAGACGACCCGACGCGGCCAATCGCTGAACCGGTTGCGAAACCACGTCCGCTGCCGCTTGGCATATTGCTGGGTTGCAATGGTCGCCAGCTTGATCGCCTCGTCGCGACTGATGACTCCATCGAGCCAGTCGCCAATTTCGCGCACCCCGATGGCCTTCATCACCGGTAGCGCCGGATCGAGTTCGAGCGCGCGAAGCGCAGTCACTTCGTCCACCGCCCCACCCGAAAACATCGCTTCGAACCGCATGGCGATACGCCCGCGCAGCACATGGCGATCGGGGTCCAGCACAATGCGATCAATCTCAGAGAAACCAGCAAGCAAGCTTGCAGACATCTTGTCCTGAAAGCTCGACAGCATGCAGCCAGTTGCGCGCTTGACGGCGAGCGCCCGGATCAGTCGCTGCGGGTCAGCCACCTTCAATCGTGATGCCGCCACAGGGTCTTCGCGAAGCAGCAGTTCGAGCCGCTGCTCTCCATCAAGCGCTTGAATCTCTTGTTGAACCTGAAGCGTGATTTCAGCCGGAATCTCCGGCACATCGGCGAATCCATTCAGCAGCGCATCGAAGTAAAGCCCTGTTCCGCCAACGAAAATGAGCACCCGAGCCGGATCGGCACCTTGAATCACTGCATTAACGGCACTGAGCCACTGCCCCGTCGAAAACCGCGTCGAGGCCGGCACCGCGCCATACAGCCGATGCGCCGCCTGCGCCATTTCCTCATCGCTCGGCCGCGCCGTAACCACCTGCAACGTATCGTAAATCTGCATCGCATCGGCATTGACCACGATGCCGTCCTGCTCCCGCGCCATGGCAAGCGCCAGCGCCGACTTGCCGCTGGCAGTCGGACCCGCTATCAGAACGGCGCGACCCCGGATTGTCACGCAATTCTCCTCAGAAAAGTCCCCATGCCAGTCCTTTGCCTCATCGCCAATCCCATCGATTCCGAACTCGACCCCAAGCTCGCCGAAGCCGTCATCAAAGAAGTCGGCGGCGAGTTGAACTGGCTCAACCATTCCATTGCCTGCGAGATCATCGAGCCGAAGTCAACCGACGCACTGTCGCTGGCCCGCGAGATCATTGGCAATCGCCGGGTCGATGCCGCCGTAGTGCCCACCGAAAACCGCCGCAAGCAGATCCTCATCGCCGACATGGATTCGACCATGATCAACGAGGAATGCATCGACGAACTGGCGGCAGCGTTGGGCATCAAGGATCAGGTTGCCGAGATCACCGACCGTGCCATGCGCGGCGAACTGGACTTCGGCGAGGCCCTCGATACACGCGTCGCCCTGCTCAAGGGGCTCGAGCGCAAGGTAATCGAAGAAATCCGCCGCGAGACCATCACCCTTGCCCAGGGTGGCCGCGCTCTCGTGCAGACCATGAAAGAATACGGCGCCTATACCGCTCTGGTCTCAGGCGGCTTCACCTTTTTTGCAGACTATTTCGGCAAGCGCATCGGCTTCCATGAAGCCGTCGCCAATGTGCTGGAGTTCGACGGCGACGCGCTGACCGGCACCGTAACCAAGCCCATTGTCGACAAGCACACCAAGCGCCAACGGCTGGAGGCACTGGCCACCGAGCGCAACGTGCCGCTGAGCCAGACCATCGCAGTCGGCGACGGCGCCAACGACCTCGACATGATCCGCATCGCCGGCTTCGGCGTCGCCCTCCACGCCAAGCCCGCCGTAGCCGCCGAAGCCGGCATCCGCATCGACCACGGCGACCTCACGGCACTGCTGTATCTACAAGGCTTCACTGACGAAGACATCGTTCGGTAGCCTTACCTCGCTTCTCCGGGGAGAGGTGATAGGCGGCCCTGCCCCAAACAAAAAAGCCGGCGCTGAGCGCCGGCTTGTGATTTCGTAACGGACCAGCCTACGGA
>JAQGKG010000253.1 GCA_028290245.1 Devosia sp.
AGAATGCCGCCGACCTGGTGGGTGGGCTGCGCCGCATTGGCAATTTCGATATTTCGGTCGCCGCCTATCCCGAGAAGCATCCGCAGAGCCCGAGCTGGCAGGCAGAAATCGACAATCTCAAGCGCAAGATCGATACCGGCGCTGATCGTGCCATCACGCAGATGTTCTTCACCAATGGCGACTACCTCCGCTATGTCGAGCGGGCCCGGGCGGCTGGCATTACGGCGCCGATCGTTCCGGGCATCCAGCCGATCCACAATTTCAAGCAGATCGCCAGTTTTGCCTCGCGCTGCGGCACTTCGATCCCGGATTGGCTGGCCGAGCGCTTCGACGGGCTCGACGATGAGCCGGAGACGCACGCGCTGGTGGCTTCGGCGGTGGCGGCCGAGCAGGTGACGGAATTGCTCGATGAGGGCGTCACCGAGTTCCACATCTATACCCACAACCGTTCGCCGCTGGCCTTGGCGCTGGCACGCATCCTCGGTCGCCGGCCTGAGCGGTAGGCGCTGACGTTAACCTTGTATTCACCATGATCTGGTGCCATTGCGTTTGGGGCCGCGCGCTGGAAGCTGACGTCGCGTCATTCAGCTTCCGTTCAGCTTGCGAGGCTCATTGCTGGTAGCGTGGCCGCTTTCCATAAAAAGGCCATGAAAATCCGGCTCTATCGCCGAACGTAGGCGAAGCAATTCGGGACGTAGAACCATGAAACTTGACCGCCGCATCACCAATGGACTGGCCTGGGCCGGTGTTGTTCTCGTCGTCGGTGTGCCGACGGCAGACCTGTTGTCGGCACAGTTTTCCGGCGACGGCGCGGTGCCAGCGCCACAGCAGGTGGCCATAGTTTCCGAGATCGCGCCCATGCCGGCGCCGCTGAGCCAGCGTCCTTCGGCACCAGTGACCAAGGTGGCAGTGGCCGAGCCCGTAGCTCCAGCTACCGCCAAACCAGATATGGCATTCAGGGAGATGTCTGCTGCTGACATTGATAGGTTTATCAACAAAGGCAAGGAGATGCCCAGCTACATTACTGGCGTCAGCAATCCTATTGTAAAGCCTGACCCTGCCCAGGTGGCGGATACGGCGCCAGCTGGTACCCCCCTACCAGCTCGTACCCCCATAGTTACCGCACCTGTCGCTTCGTCGGCGCCCGTTTCCCCGGTCTCGGTCGATCCCATCCAGGTTTCGGCCATTCCGCCGCAAAAAATTGCCCCGATGCCGATGCCGCTTTCGATGCGTCCGGCACCGATCCGGGTGCCAATCGCGACTGCGGCGCCGACCACTCCTGGCGATCTCGTCATTCCGCCCGGCCTTGTGCCTGTCGAGCCGCTTGACACCGTCACGTCGGCTGATCTGGACGACTGGGAAAGCGGTCCGCTGTCGGAATACCTCGCCAGGCAGCAGGGGCGGGGCAGTTCAGCCAACGTCACCTCTGATTACGATCCGGATGGCTTTTTCCTCGATCAAGGCCCCAACCCGTCGCGCCGTGACCGCGTGATTGGCTGGGAAGATCAGGGCTCCCCGTTCTTCGCCGACTGAGGCACGGCCGCCATGCGCCCTTAGGCGGTGGACCCTTCGGCTTACAGCCGCTAGGTTGCGCCTCCAAATCGCGCGGGAGGCCGCACGATTCTCCTCACGAGGCGCAGTGGACCATCATGCGCGATTGCAAAAAGCAGACGGACATGTGGGAGAGGCTAGGCGACCTCGTCGGCTCGTTCAGCCAGCGCACCGGCGTCGCGGGATCGCTGGTCAACGCGCTGGACCCTGATAACTGGTTGCCGGGCGGGCGCGATGCGGCTTTCACGCTCGCGCTGATCGCGCTGGCAGCCAAGATGGCGGTAGCTGATGGCGTGGTGACGGCCTCCGAAGAGCGCGCGTTTCGGGCCACGGTAGAAATCGCTGCAGGACACGAAGACCAGATTGTCCGGGTGTTCAACCTCGCTAAGCAGGATGTCGCGGGCTACGACGCCTATGCCCGCAAGGTGACGCGGTTTTTCCACGACAGTCCCGAAACGCTCGAGCATGTGCTCGATAGCCTGTTCTTTATCGCCACCGCCGATGGCTTGGTGCATGAGGCCGAGCTTGAATATCTCAAATCGGTCAGCGATATTTTTGGCTTCGACGATGTGCGCTTCGAGCAGTTGGCCAGCCAGCATGTGCGGCTGGAAGCGGGCATCGATCCCTATGCCGTTCTAGGGCTCGACCCCAAGGCTGATCCTGCTGAAGTTCGTCGGGTCTATCGCCTTCTGGTGGCCGAGCATCATCCCGACCGGCTAATCGCCAAGGGCGTTCCCGAGGCGCTGATCGACGTTGCGACCGATCGCATGAAGGCAATAAACCTTGCCTATCAGGCCCTGACCAAGCCGGTACAGCGGCCGCTGCTGATTGCCGATCCCGCCAACGCTTGACGTGGGCCCTCGCAACTCTCTACATCACCCAGCCAGTTGACCGGGTGACCGCTGGCAGTAGGGTAACCTGCTGCGGGAGGAAAGTCCGGGCTCCTTCGAAACACGGTGCCGGTTAATGGCCGGCGGGGGTGACCCCAGGGAAAGTGCCACAGAAAGTAAACCGCCGGTCTTCGGACAGGTAAGGGTGAAAGGGTGCGGTAAGAGCGCACCGGGCGACCAGCAATGGAAGCCGCACGGTAAACCCCACCGGGAGCAAGACCAAATAGGGATGACGCGGGGCTCCGGCCCCAGCCTGTTTTGAGGCCAGATCATCCGGGTTGGTTGCAAGAGCGTCCTGGTAACAGGCGCCATAGATGAATGGTCACCACGTCCGCGTCGCAAGGCGCGGGCCTTACAGAACCCGGCTTACAGGTCAACTGGCGTTTTCCTTTTAGCCCCTGCGTGAAGCATCCTTCACAACCTGCGCCATCCGGGTGCGCCAGTCGTCACCTGCGGATTTGAAGCGCTCCACCACGTCTGGGTCGAGCCGCAAGGTGACGGCCTGTTTGGCATTGTGCAGGCGCGGGCGGCCTCTGCCACGTCGGATGGCCTCGGCGAGTTCGGGTAGCACTTCGTCGATTGGCTTGAAGCGGGCGAGCTCTTCGTCGGTTCGAGGGCGCTCGATTTCCGGGTCAGGGCCGATTAATTCGCCGGTGGCATCGTCAACCCACCAGCCGTCTTCATCTTGGTGGATACCGCCGACAGCAATCAGCTGTCGCATCTCACGATCATAGGTTTCCCAACGACGCTGCATTTCAGCATCGTCTCCCGGGCTATCACCCAAATCTCTGGTCACAAACTGGGGCCACTTTTCAGCCATTCATCCGGTTCCTTTCCCTCTGATTTGCCCTGCGCATGGAAACAACCGAGATTGCCTCACTGCCGAGCGGCCGAAATATAACTGCGATCACCAATGTGCCGTCGATACTGCCAATCGCCAGACTACGTCCCTCCTTCGCAGGCTCCATATAGCTGGACAGGAAGAAGTCGAAGGACAGAGCTGCAAAATCCATCCCGTGCTTGGCGATGTTGGATTGACGTTTGGCTTCGTCAAAGATGATCCGCATGAACATATGCGTACACGAAAATTGGCATAAGTCAATAAATGTACACGAAATTCAGGCGCGAGGACTAAGCTGAGAACTGCAAACTCACCCGGGTGCCTACACCATCGGTGCGGTAGGCTACGGTGGCGCCGAGGCCGCTGGCCATGGCTTTGACGATGCGGCTGCCGAGGCCGGTGCCTTGCACTTTGCCGGTGCCGTCCCAGCCGATGCCGTCGTCCTCGACGGCGAGGTCGATCATCTCGCCTTCGCCGCGTCGCATCGAAATGCGGACATCGCCGCTGCCGAGGTCGGCATAGGCGTATTTGATGGCGTTGGTGACGAGTTCGGTGACGATGACGCCGATCGAGGCAGCTTTTTCGGTGGGGATGGCGATGTTTTCGGCGGTTACCAGAATTCGGGAATCGTTGCCGGTGGCTTTCATGGTGGTTTCGAGTTCGGCGGCGAGGCTTTGCAGGTAGTCGCCGATCAGTACCGAGCGAACGTCGTCGCTGGTGTAGAGATGGCGATGTACGCCGGCGATGGCCTGGATGCGGGCCTGGGTTTCGGCGAGGGCCTGCTTGGCGTCGTCGTTGCTGACGGCATTGGCCTGAAGGCCGACCAAAGCGGCCACCATAGCCAGGCTGTTGGCAACGCGGTGGTTGACCTCGCCCAAGAGGATTTCGGCGCGTTCGCGGGCCTCGCGCATTTCGAGTTCGGCGGTGGCTTTGGAGCGCGTCAGGTTGATTAGCTCCAGCGCATTGGTGATGGCGCTGCTGAGCAGTTCGAGGAAATCGGCATCGACGGTCTTGAGCACATAGTCGGCCGCTCCGGCTTTCAGCGCCGCGATGGCAACGGCAGTCTCGACGGTGCCGGTGACGTAGACCACGGCGGGCTTGTCGGCCAGGTCTTCCATCTGGGCCAGAACATCGAGGCCGGTGCCGCCGGGCAGATAGTGATCGAGGCCAACCACATCGATGCCGCCCTGGCGAATGCGATCGAGGCCTGCTTCCGCCGTTGCCGCAAGCTCTACCGTATAGCCGCGCCGCTCCAGTGCCTTCTGCACGAGCCGTGCAAGGCCTGGATCGTCGTCGATGTAGAGCACGCTTGGCGGCTGGGTCATGGTCAGTTGGTTTCCGGAACCTGCATCACGGAGAAGAACAGACCGAGCTGGCGGATGGCGTTGGCGAAGCCTTCGTAGTCCACAGGCTTGGTGATGTAGACATTGGCGCCAAGGTCGTAGCAGCGCTGAATTTCGCGTTGGTCGTCGGTGGTAGTCAGCACGACGACGGGCGAGCGCTTGGTGTGTTCGTTGCCTTTGACCTTTTCGAGAATGTCGACGCCGGTCATGTCGGGCAGGTTGAGATCGAGCAGTACCAGAAGCTGGCGGCCCTGGTTGGCCGAACCGGTGCCGTCAGGCCCCATCAAGAAGGCCAGGGCGTCGGTGCCGTTGGTGAAAGGGATGATCTGGTTGGACACACCGGCGCGGCGGATGTTCTTCTCGATGAGGCGCGCGTGGCCCTCATCGTCCTCGATCATGATGATGGTGACTGGCTTGCCGTCATTGCTCATGCGGACTGGCTCCCGATAAAGCTGCGCAGGTCGCGCGGCAGGTTTATGATAAAGGTGGTGCCGACGCCCAGTT
>JAQGKG010000277.1 GCA_028290245.1 Devosia sp.
GGATCTGGCGATTGGAGCCGACGCGTTCGACCATGCGTTCCTGGATGACGCGGAGCACTTTTGCCTGGGCGAGCAGGGGCATGGATTCGATTTCGTCCAGGAGCAATGTGCCGCCATTGGCGAATTCGAACTTGCCGATGCGCTTGTCGCGGGCCGAGGTGAAGGCGCCGGCCTCGTGGCCGAACAGCTCGGATTCGATCAGCTCGGCCGGAATGGCGGCGCAGTTGACGGCGATGAAGGGGCCTTTTGCGCGGGGCGAAAAATCGTGCAGGCAGCGGGCGACGACTTCCTTGCCGGTGCCGGTTTCGCCCAGGATGATGACATCAGTGGGGATGGCGGCGAGTTCGCGGACGGCGTGGCGCAGGTCTTCCATGACGCGCGACGAGCCAACGAGGCGAGTGGCGAGTTCTGTTTCGCCGCCGTCGAGCTTGCGGCGCAGATCGGCGACTTCGCGCTTGAGGCTGGATTGCTCGGCGGCGCGGCGAAGGGTTTTGACCAGCTGGTCGGGCACATAGGGCTTTTGCAGGAAATCGAAGGCACCGCCGCGCATGGCTTCCACCGCCATCGGCACGTCGCCGTGGCCGGTGATCAGGATGACTTCGGCACTCAGGGAGCGTTCGCGGACCGTTCGGAGCAGGTCGAGGCCGGAGAGGCCCGGCATGCGGACGTCGGTAAGGATGACGTCGGGGTGGACGTCGTCGAGCATGGCGAGGGCGTCGGCGGCATTGGTGGCGACGTGGGTGGTGAAGCCCGAGAGGCGCAGCCACTGCTCGAGCGCGGTGCGCACCATTTCTTCGTCATCGACGATGAGGACGGATGGGGTCATTGGGGTTGGCCTTTGAGCAGAAATGGCAAGTTTTGTTGTGAAAATCGGCCCAACCACAGGGCGGTACCTCCCCCTTGACGGGGGAGGCTAGGAGGGGGTGTGAGAGCCCCAATATCCGGGCGAACCGCCCCCCTCCCTGACCCTCCCCGCAAGGGGGAGGGTGACGACTGAACCATTCGGGACAAGCTCATGGAGAATGGGCCTCAAGCTGGGAGTTAAGGGCAATTGCACTTAAGGCGAGCGGCAGGCGCACGGTGAAGGTTGAGCCTTTGCCGGGCTTGCTCACCACTGTGATGGCGCCGCCGATGTCGCGGATCAGGCCGTAGGAAATGGAGAGGCCGAGACCGAGGCCGCGGCCGGCATCCTTCGTGGAATAAAACGGGTCGAACAGGTTGGCGAGTTCGCTGGCGGCGATGCCGGAGCCGGTGTCGGTGACGGTGATTTCGACGGATTTGACGGTTTTGCGGATGCCGATGGAGAGGACGCGGATGGGTTGGTGTTCCATGGCGTCGGCGGCGTTGGCGATGAGGTTGATCAGCACCTGTTCGAGATGGACCGGGTTGCCGGTGACGCTGAGTTTGCCGCGGTGGCGGGTGTATTCGACGTCGATGCCGGTGGCCTTGAGCTTGTGATCGACGAGGTCGAGCGCGTTGGCGATGACCGTCGAGATATCAGCCTGCATTTCGACGCGGGTTTCCTTGCGGGCGAAGGTTTTGAGATGGCTGGTGAGGGCGGCGAGGCGGTCGACCACCCTGTCCATGGTGCCAAGAATGGGCGCGATGTCGCTGTCCTGGTCGCGGGCGGCGATCAGCTTGGCGCTGGCGAGGTGGGTGGTCAGGGCCGCGACGGGCTGGCTGACCTCATGGGCGACGCCGGCCAGGGCCTGGCCGAGGCTGGCCATTTTGGCGGCTTGCACTAGGCCGTGCTGGGCCTCGCGCTCGGCTTTTTCGGCGCGTATGCGTTCGGCGATCTCTTCGCGCAGGGCTTCGTTGGTGATGTGGAGATCTTCGGTGCGCTCGGCAACGCGCTGTTCGAGGTGGTCGTGGTCGGCAAGGCGCTGGGCGACGATGCGCTGGCGCTGCACGAGAAGGGCGATGATGAGCAGGAGTGCTGCGGCGGCGAGGGCAGCGGCGGCAGCGGCGACCCAGGCGTCGCGCAACAGCGGGCCGGTGGGGGTGAAGGACAACAGGCGCCATTGATGGGTGGGGAGGCGCAGTTCATCGAGCAAGAACAGGCCGGAAGTATCTGGATCGGTGCCGGCGACGAAGGCGAAACTGGCGCCGCGCGAGGGCCAAATGTCGGCGGCGATGGGCTGGTTGTCGAGGCCGCTGGTGCCGTAGCGCAGCTCGCCTTCGATGCGGCTGGCGTCGCCCGGGCCGATCAGCGACAGCGGGCGATAGCGCCAGTCGGGGCGGGTTGAGAGGATGGCGACATTGTTGATATCGACGATGACCAGCAGTTCGCCGCTGCGCCACCAGTTGGCTTCGATTTCCCCGAGATTGATCTTGGTGACGGCAACGCCAAGCGCGCCGTCGGGGCCATCGATGCGGCGGGTGAGGAAGTAGCCGGCGACACCGGTGACGGTCCCGACGGCATAGAATTTGGCATCGCCGTCGCGCATGGCTTCTTCGAAATACGGGCGGAATCCAAGGTTTTCGCCGACGAAGCTATCATAGGCCCACCAGTTGGAGGCCGCGACGACATTGCCATCGGGCGCCATGATGAACAGTTCACCGGCACCTGCGGTGTCGTTGAGCTTGGAGAGGAAGCCGTTGGCTGCCTCGCGCACGTCCGGGTTGGCCGGATCGGCGAGGATGGCGCGGGTTTCGGCGGCGAGGGCCATGGAGGAGGGGAGATAGTGGAAGCGCTCGATGATGGCTTCGAGGGTGCGATCGAACAGGGCGAGGCGGCGGTCCGATTGCTGGCCGGCATTGGCGATGGCGCCGGATAGGGCGACCTCGAACGCGGCCCAGCCGGTGGCGAGCACCATGGCCAGGGCGAGGCCGGCCAGGATCATCTGGCGGCGGTGCAGCAGTTCGCGGAAGCCGAAGCGGGTGGTCAAATGTTCTCCTGTTGGCAAGATATTGCCGAAACCTGCCGTGAAGATCGGCAAGATCTTGCCGAATATCCTAACACGCTCTAGACGAAATGCATATCTGCCTTGCGTTTTTCACTTGGCACGGGGTTTGCAATGCTGACGGCATGGATGCGGCGGGGAGCCGGCATCCTTCACAATCCGGGAGGACAATAATGAAAAAGACCGTAATCACCCTGGCTGCAAGCATGCTGGCTGCAGGCCTGACCTTTTCTGGCGCGGCGATGGCGCAGGACTATCCGACCAAGCCGATCACTGTCGTGGTGCCGTTCTCGGCCGGCGGCCCGACCGACACCGTGGCGCGCCTGATTGCCGAAGTGATGAGCGGGGAACTCGGCCAGCAGGTCGTGGTGCAGAATGTCGGCGGCGCCGGTGGCACACTGGGTGCAGGCCAGGTCGC
>JAQGKG010000311.1 GCA_028290245.1 Devosia sp.
TGGTCGGCGAGGTGCTCGACGTCATCAAGGAACTCGCCAAGTCCGGCACGACGCTGATCATTGTCACCCACGAAATCGGCTTTGCCCGCGAAGTGGCTGACCGCGTCGTGTTCATGGAAGACGGCAAGGTGCTCGAAGTTGCGCCGCCGGAGCGCCTGTTCAACGAGCCTTCCCATCCGCGGACCCGCGAGTTCATCGCCAAGGTTCTCTAGCCCTCACACTCAATCGCCTGCGCCAGCCTGTTTCATGCCGTTCGCACGGCAGGATGACGCACGCCTCCACCAACCCAACAAGGTAGCTCTCGAATGCTCTCGCGAAAGACTTTCATCCTCGGCTCTGTCGCCCTTGCGCTTACCGCATCGACCTCGAGCCTGGCGCTGGCCCAGACCAGTTTCAGCCTCGAACCCAACCCGGCCAATCGGCTGCATGCCGAAAAGGACGATTCCATCGCGGCGCTGCTGTCGGCAGATTATGATTTTGCCAAGGACGGCGTCCTGAGCATTGCTATCGCGGCCGGCTCGCCGCCAATCGCGACCTATGCGACCGACGGTGCGACCGTCGTCGGCTTCGATCCCGATATCGGCCGCCTGGTCGGCGAAGTGCTCGGCATTCCGGTTGAGATCGTGCCGATCTCCTGGATCGACTGGCCGCTCGGCCTCACCGCCGGCAAGTATGACGCGGTGATTTCCAATGTCGGCGTCACCGAGGAGCGCAAGGAGAAGTTCGATTTCTCCACCTACCGCATCGGCATCCATGGCTTTTACGTCAAGGCCGACAGCCCGATCACCTCGATCAAGGAGCCCAAGGATATTGCCGGGCTTAAGATCATCACCGGCTCCGGCACCAACCAGGAGCGCATTGCGCTCGAATGGGACCGCCAGAACGTCGAGGCTGGTTTGGCCCCAATCGAGCTGCAGTATTACGACGATGACGCAGCGGCTTCGCTGGCCATCAGCTCCGGCCGCGCCGATGTGCAGCTCAACCCCAATGCACCCCAAGCCTATCACGCAGCCCTGACGGGTGACACCAAGCTGGTCGGCACCATCAGCTCGGGCTGGCCGGACCCGGCCGACGTGGGCATCACCACCCGCAAGGACGCTGGCCTTGCCGAGCCCTTCACCGCCGCGATCAACCACCTGATCGAGACCGGCACTTATGCCGAGCTGCTGGCGCAGTGGAACGTCACGCCCGAAGGCGTCGAGGTTTCGCGCACCAATCCTCCAGGCCTGCCAAAGCCCAAGGCCTGAGGCATTCCTGCCCCGGCATCAGCTTCTCGATGGCGGGCTCTTCAGCAACGCAATTTTCACCCAAGAGAAAGACTGAAATGAAAGCGTCACCTTCGATCAAACTGCTGCTGGCGGGCATCGCGCTTGCAGCCTTCTCGACCACTGCCTTTGCCCAGACCGCGTTCGATCTGAGCCCCGAACAGCCTGGCCGCCTTCACACCCAGCCCAATCCTGAGGCGATTGCCGCTATTCCCGCTGATTTCAAATTCGCCAACGAAGGCCAGTTTACTGTCGCGCTGACGCTCGGCGACGCGCCACTTGGCACTCATGCAACCGATTCCACGACGCCGGTTGGCTCCGAGCCCGACTTTGCCTGGCTGATCGGCGAGGCGCTTGGCCTGACGCCAAACCTGGTGCCGGTTGCCTGGGCCGACTGGCCGCTGGGCGTCACCTCCGGCAAATATGATGCGGTGATTTCCAACGTCACCGTGACCGAAGAACGCAAGGAAAAGCTGGACTTCTCGACCTATCGCCAGGACGTGCTGGGTTTTTACGTGCGCAATGACAGCCCAATCCAATCGATCACCGAGCCCGAGGATATTGCCGGTCTGAAGGTGATCACCGGCGCCGGTACCAATCAGGAGAAGATTATCCTCGAATGGGACCGCCTCAACGTCGAGGCGGGCCTCGTGCCAGTTGAAATCCAGTACTACGACGACTCTGCGGCCAGCCAGTTGGCTATCCAGTCGGGCCGGGCCGACGTCAATTTCAACCCGAACCCGACACTGTCCTATGCGGCTGCTGTGACCGGCGCGACCCGGCTCGTCGGCGTGCAAAACGGTGGCTGGCCACAGACGGCTGAAATCGCCGTTGCCCTGCGCAAAGGCACCGGCCTCGTTGATGCCACGACTATCGCCATCAATGGCCTGATCAAGAGCGGCGACTATGCCAAGCTGCTGGAACGCTGGAACCTCGCCGCCGAGTCGGTGCCAGAATCGCGGACCAATCCTCCCGGCCTGCCCAAGACCTGATCGATCCCGATCCATTCCTAATGCAGCCGCCCGGAGCCGGGCGGCTGTTCCCATTTATGACCCTCCAAGGATGCCTCCATGGCCAAGGACAAGCTCTACCTGATCAAGCCCGGCTTCACCGACTCCAACCGAGACGACGGCCCGTTCGTCTGCCCGTTCTGCAACCAGATCGAAGGCCTGCTAGCGAGCTATCCAGATTTGGCAGCGAACCTAGAGGTCGAGCGCGTGGAATTTCCGCGCCCGCGCGCTGCAGTCATTGCAGCGGTTGGCGAGGCCAACCAGGGGCTGCCGCTGCTGGTGTTCGGCGATGCACCACCCGACGATGCGGCCCGACATGGCGAAGTCCTCTATGTGCAGGAAACCAACCGCATCCTGGCGCTGCTGGCCGAGCGCCATGGCTTTCCCAAGCTGCATAAACTTCTCAGTTGAGGCGCGCATTTGCGGAGCCACGTTCTGTTTGCTTGGCCAAAAGCCGCCAATGTTAGCAAAATTTGCTCGATGAAACAAAATTGCCCACGCGTGGCCTGACGAGGCAAGACGCTTCCCCGATCCGGTGCAAGCTTAGCACGAAACTAACTCGATCAAATTGGTAGCCTATTGCACTCTCATGGGGTGCCGAAGCGAAAGACGCGTCGGTAAATTCATCTTGGGGCAGCGGCGCGCCATTTGGGCAAAGCCGCGGGAGATACCGAATGACCATCGCAAGACGCAATGTTTTATCACTAGCCCTGGCCGGCATCGTGCTGACTGGCTTTGGTGTACCAGCGGCGCAGGCCGTCGATCTGCGCATCGGCTGGCAGCCCATCGTCGAGCCGAGCCGCGTGCCGCAGGCCGACGGCACCTATGAGACAGCAACCGGCGCTACCGTCACCTGGAACCGCTTCGAAGGCGGCGCCGACGTCATCGCTGCGATTGCGTCGGGCTCTATCGACATCGGCTATGTTGGCTCCAGCCCGCTGACCGTTGCCGCGAGCCAGCAATTGCCGATCGAAACCATTTTCGTCGTTGGCAACATTGCTGAAGCCGAAGCGCTCGCCGTAAAGGGCACCACCAAGCCTGAAGAACTAGCTGGCAAAAAGATCGCCACGCCGTTCGTTTCTACCGCGCATTACAGCCTGCTGACCGCGCTCAAGCATTGGGGCGTCGATCCGGCATCGCTTGAAATTCTCAATCTGCGGCTACCCGAGATCGCGGCTGCCTGGGAACGCGGCGACATCGACGGCGCCTATGTGTGGGATCCCGTGCTGACCCAGATCAAGTCGACTGGCGGCACCGTGCTTGCCGATAGCGCCGACGTTGCCGAATGGGGCGGGCCGACCTTTGACGCCTGGATCGTGCGCAAGGATTTTGCCGAAGCCAATCCCGATGTCGTCACGGCCTTCGTCAAGGTGACCGGCGACGCATATGCTGCCTACCTCGCCAACCCGGAAGCCTGGGGTGCCGACTCCGCGGAGGCCGGCAAGATCGCCGAACTTTCGGGCGCCAAGCCAGCCGACGTTCCGCTGTTGCTCAAGGGCTATGTGTTCCCCTCGCTCGAACAGCAGGCCAGCGCCGACTTCCTCGGTGGCGGCACTACGGCGGCGATTGCTGCAACCGCGACGTTCCTGGTGGAACAGGGCCGCATTCCGGCAGCACTGCCAGACTATTCGGGCGCCGTGACGACCAAATATGTCGAGGCTGCGCTCGGCAAGTAACCCATCCCGGCCGGGTGCCCACCTGTCGCCCGACCGCTGCGCTGCCGCCTTTCCCTGGGGCGGCAGCGTCCCTTACGTGGAGTGTCTGATGTCCGAACTGCGTCTCAATGCCGTATCCTTTGCCTATGACACCGGCCGCACCGGCGTGCCGGTACTCGACAAGGTGACCTTGGGCATCGGACGGGGCGAGTTCGTCGTCGTGCTCGGCCAGTCCGGCTCCGGCAAGACCAGCCTGCTCAACCTGGCCGCGGGCTTTCTCGAACCGAGCCAGGGCCACGTGAC
>JAQGKG010000319.1 GCA_028290245.1 Devosia sp.
AAGATGAAGGCAATCCGCCGCTTTGCCAGCTCGTCGGCAACGTAGCCAAAGATTGCCCGAGGATTGCTGTCCCCCATGTCATGCTCCTCGCCACGCGGTCGCAGATGGACGCCGATGCGATCAGCACCCCAGACCTCGATCACTGCATCAACGATTTCGAGGAGGAACCTGGCGCGGTTCTCAACTGAACCGCCATAGCGATCGGTCCGCTTGTTGGTCTTGTCCTGAAGAAATTGGTCGATGAGATAGCCATTGGCGGCATGAAGCTCGACCCCGTCAAAGCCGGCGGCTTTCGCCCGCTCGGCACCGCGACGGAAGTCCTCTACGATCCCTTGTACTTCATCCGTCTCCAAAGCCCATGGAACAGGATGCGGGCGTTTGGGCCGCAATTCCGAGACATGACCGGCTGCAGCGATAGCGCTTGGCGCTACGGGGAGCCGGCCACCGAGCAGCTCGGGGTCCGAGATGCGGCCAACGTGCCAAAGCTGAAGGAACATGCGACCGCAGACTGCGTGGACCTCTCGCGTAACGCGTTGCCAACCTTCGACTTGGGCATCGTTCCAAATACCGGGTGTACCCCTATAGCCGACGCCTTGTGGCGATACCGAGGTCGCCTCGCTCAGGATCAATCCTGCACCGGCCCGTTGGCGGTACTACTCCGCCATCATGGCGTTCGGCACGCGCTCGACGCCAGCACGCTTGCGGGTGAGCGGGGCCATAATAATGCGGTTTGGCAGGGTGAGAGCACCAACCTTCAGCGGGTCGAACAATCGGGACATCTGATACTCCTGTGTGTGAGCCCCATATGGGCGCAGGCGGCTTCAGCGACAATTGTGCTTATGGGCGTCACACCGTAGACCTGAGGTCGACAATCGAGGAACGAGCGATGGCTCTCAGGAATGCATTTGCTGGAACTGAAGTCTTCATCAGCACGGTTAAGGCGGGCTCGTTCACGGCTGCTGCCACTCAGCTTGGCGTTACCAAATCTGCGGTGACCAAGGCTGTGACGCAGCTTGAAGGGCGGCTCGGCGTCAAGCTGCTGCATCGCACAACACGGCGACTTTCCCTCACACCGGAGGGCGCCGCATTCTTCGAGCAGGCCGAAGCCTCGCTTGATCAACTCTGTGCCGCCGAAGACGCCGCTCGGTCCCAGGCAAGTACAGTGCGAGGACTGTTACGGATCGACATGCCGGCGGCATTCGGGCGTCGCGTCGCCATGCCAATCCTCATGGACGTCTTGAAGGCTCATCCTGATCTGCGTCTGGCCGCCAGCTTCTCTGATAGGGTCATTGATCCGGTGGAGGAAGGCGTGGACCTGTGTCTCAGATTTGGCGAGTTGCCGGACCGTAGTGACATTATGGCTCGTCGACTTGGATCCCAGCGCCTCGTCATATGTGCGTCGCCGAGCTACCTGGCTGCTGCTGGAACCCCATCAGACCTCGATGGTTTGCAACATCACTCCTGCATTCTTGGCAGCCGTCCGGAAAAGCCTGTCTCCTGGCGCGTTGTTGATGACCAGGGTAGAGCCCGGTCCCTTGATCCACCGGCAACTCACTTGGTGAGCGATGGAGAGGCCGTGATCACCATGGCCTTGGCTGGTTTTGGCTTGTGCCAGATGCCTCAGTCATTAGTTCGAGCCCACATCGGCAGCGGCGAGTTGAAGGTAGTGCTGCCGGATCGCTGTCGAGCGGGGTCACCGTTCAACGCTCTTTGGCCGGCAACACGGAGGGTGCTTCCCAAAGTTCGAGTAGTTGTCGACGAGCTTGTCCGGCGTGCTGAGGCTGGGCAGCTGTAGCGGGCTATTGCCTACTTGGGGGTGGGAACCTGCCGGTCCGCTGCCAGAACCAGCAGCCGAGAGACAGACCTTGGCTGGTCATTTCCCTGCGTACTGCTCGTCAGTCACGTGCTCCAACCAATCAACCTGCTTACCGTCTACAGCTTCCTGAATGGCAATATGCGTCATGGCAGTTGAAGGCGCTGCACCGTGCCAATGCTTCCCTTCTGGTTCAAACCAGACCGTGTCCCCAGGCTGGACTTCCTCTATCAGACCACCTTCGCGCTGCACCAGACCGGCGCCTGCTGTGATAATCAGCGCCTGTCCAGCAGGGTGCGTATGCCAGGCAGTTCGGGCGCCTGGTTCAAAGGTCACTGCATTGCCCGCTGCCGAGCCAGGAGAGGTCGAGGTGTAGAGCTGGTCGATGCGGACCGTCCCGGTAAACCAGTCAGTTGGTCCTTTGCCCGACGCCTGAGTGCCTGCGCGTTTGATCTGCATGATGATTTCCTTCTCGTCAGAAACTAAGGGTTATCCCGGTCAGCTCGGCGCAGAGCACCAAAAGCTGATCCTGCGCCTGCTGGTTCATTGTACCTTCGCTTGGTTTGGTCACGGTCATGTGGTGCAGGTACTGCCCGGAAAGTTCGGACAACGGCCCTGCATCGCCACCGACCAAGCCAACCTGCGTGGCGGCGCCTGCTTTCAGGTCGTCCGGGGCACCTTGGCCCCCCATTCGGGTCGGCACCCAACCTGGGTCGACAGCATTGCTGAACACTTGCGGGTTAAGGCGAGCAATGGCGAAGGCAAGCGCAGTGACAAAGAACTTGCTTTCAGAATAGGCCTGCGATCCGTTCCAGGCACGTTTTTGCCACAAGATATCGTCCCAGTTGGGCCTGACCCGGTGCATGCTGGAACTGAGGTAGACCAGTCGTGCCGGCCTGTTGATTTTGGCGGTGAGGATATAGGGCGCCAGCACGTTGACGGCAAAGGTGTCGGGAAGGTCCTCGACAGTACGCCGCGTCAACCCACCATATCCGGCGCCGGCATTATGGATCACCGCGTCCATTGGCCCAAGGTCGTTCACCTGTGCAGCGACCTGCAAGGTTTCATCAATGCTGCTCAGGTCGCCAATGACGATTTGAGGATTGCCGGGAAGCTCGTCCCTCAGCTCGTCCGCACGCGTAGCATTGCGGGCATGGAAGATCACTTGATGGCCGCGTTCCAGTAACTGGGTGCCAGCAATCAGGCCAAGGCCGGTGGTCGAGCCAGTTATGAAGATGCGGCCCATGTTGTTTCCTTCTCGAAGGTGAAAGGGGCTTCGTCGAGCGAAGCCCCTTTTTACCTGGCTTACCAGGGCTGGTTGGCAGGTCCCACAGTGAACTCATTCACCACCGTATCTTCGGGCTGATCGACAGCGAAGCTGACGATGCTGGCAATGCGCTCTGGCGCAATGCCGTAGGTTTTGTAGAGTCCAGTCATCGTGTCGGACATGCCTTTGTCGCTGATTGTGCTCAACAGCTCGGTGTTGACGGCCGCCGGGTAGATCGTCGTGGCACGGATGTTGGTGCCTTCCTGAGCGGCCTCCATGCGGAGCCCCGTCAGAGCCGCGGGTTGCTTTGCAGTCCTAATCCTAGACATTATCGAATGCTGAACGGAAAGTACTTGGCATTGATCAAGTTGTAGGTGCCATCCAAAGTGATGGCTGCAAGAGCTCCGTCAAAAGCCTCCCGCAGGTCTTTGTCTTCTTTACGCACCGCAATACCGGCGCCGTCACCAAAATAGGTAGGGTCCTTGATGTCTCCCCCCCGAAACTGACAGCATTCCCCAGCCTTCGTGTTCGTCAGCCAGTCATACGCCGCCAACTTGTCTTCGAGGATCACTTCGACCTCGCCATTTGCAAGGCCCTGGTACAGTTCTGGGGATGAACCAAAAACGGTGATGGTCGAGCCTGAATAGAGATTTTTGACGAACGCCTCCTGCGATGTCGACAGTGTGACGCCAAGCCTTGTGCCGGTGAGGTCAGAAGGCTCGAAGGACTGGAGGCTTGAGGCCTTGCCAGTGATGAAAACTGAGGGACTATCATAATATCTGGACGTGAAACCCGCTTTCTCGCGGCGTTCGGCGCTCATAGACATCGAGGAAACTACGGCATCGTATTTATTGTCGACCAGTCCTTCGATCATGGCGTCCCAGTCTTGCACCATCAGCTCGCACTGTGCTGCCATGGACGCACACAATGCATTTGCTATCTCAACGTCAAAGCCCTGCAAGTCTCCCTGGGAATCGAGATAGTTGAAGGGTGGAAAATTGCCTTCGATGGCTATTCGGATCGTCGGACTTTGACCGTGAGCCGATTGCGGTGCAGCACAAATACATATGCTGGCGATTAGGCCCGACATGATGGACGCGTATCGCAACTTGATCATCTCACCCTCACTCAGCGCGTCCAACGTTTTGGCGCTCACATGAGCACATTGAAGCACTGAATCTACAATTTCTGCTTACGGAGAGCGTGTTGATCCGAGGTTCACCGAGAACCGAATGGTAATTGTTTGAGCAGATCGTTGGGTGGCATAGACACGGTCGGTCATCCCTTGCTTACTCTCAAATCTATCTGGACATCTTCCAGGGTCCTGCTGTCACTCATCGCGATAGGCGGCCTAGTCACGCTTGGCCTTGTCCTCGCTTCGGCAGTGTGGGCGAGCCGTGAGAGCGACGTGGCAGCACTCGACCGCCAGCGAGAGCTGGTAGAAAACCGCCTCCATAAACAAGTGGAGGACGTCGCCTCAGAGCTTGAATTAATGGCCGAGGGCTACGCGAACGTTATTTTTAGCTCGAATGAAAACGCGAAAATTGATGTGGTCGGTGGTGAGAGTTTCGGCCACATCGTTAGATCAATATTTGGCTATGATCAGGCCTTTGTAGTTTCGCTAAATGGACAGATGGCGCTCCAGACCGATAGCGAAGCGGCTGGTCGCTACGAATGGATAAGGCCGCTACTCGCGCCTATGCTGCAGCGTGCCACACAGACCAGCGCTGATGGCGGTGAACCCGCCCAAATTGTTGAACTGATGCGCCTTGAGGGGCGTCCGTCTTTGGCCGGTGTTGTCCCTATCACTCGGATGACGTCAGAAACCAGTACTCCAACTCAGCTTTACCTGATTGCATATCGCTACATAGATGGCCCGGCCCTTGATGCTTTCAGCCAGGAGCAAGGTCTCGATGGCGCCCGCTTTGCCAGAGCCTCTGACCCGGAGGCAAATGAAGTTTCTTTCCAGATCAATGCGACTGGGAGCCAAGAGCCGCTAGGCTTCATCATTTGGACGCCGGACTTACCAGGCTCCAGGGTGGTCGTTCGCCTGGTGCCTGCGCTTACAACGTCGGCTATTATCGTCGCAGGGCTCCTCGGAGTCTTAATGGTGCTCCTGCATCGTTCTCTCTCCGATCTTCAGCAAAGCGAGAGGAAGGCGCGCCACCGATCACTGCATGATATATTGACCGATCTTCCCAACCGCGCGCTGTTTGCCCAGCGTCTTGGGCAGTGTCTGGAAGACCAGCGTTTAAGCACAAAGCGCTCTTTAGTAGCGTTGGTTGATCTGGACAAGTTCAAGGCAGTCAATGACACGCATGGTCACGGAGCAGGCGATGAGCTGATCCAGGCCGTGGCCGTCCGAATATCAGGACTTCTAGGTAACGGTGACATGCTCGCTCGCTTAGGCGGTGACGAATTTGCTTTGCTTCTTCCTGATAGAGCCGGGGATGACCGAAGCTATCTCGATCTCTGCAATCGGATTGTTGAGGAACTAAGCAAGCCATTTACGCTCCTCGCAGGCAAAGCTAACGCCAGCATTAGCTGTTCGATAGGTATCACGACGGTTGGGATCGCTGCCCAATCTGCAAGCGAAGTTCTGCATTTGGCGGACATTGCCCTCTACGAAGCCAAATCAGCAGGGCGAGGCCGGTGCGTTGAATATTCCGCTAGCATGAACAGAAGCGCAACTTTGCGCGAGGAGCTCAAAACCGACCTCAGCACCTTGCTCCGACCTTCCGACACGTCTGTTGCCATGAAAGGACAAGGCCTTGAGGTATTCTATCAAACCATCCATCGAGCTGTTGCCGGCGACCACATATCGGGAGCAGAAGCGCTTGTACGCTGGCGACATCCGACGCACGGCCTGCTGACCCCAGACAAGTTCATCTCGCTAGCCGAAGATAGTGGACTGATACTTGATCTGGGCAGCTTTGTTCTACGGCAGGCGTGCGCTACGGCCGCGCTATGGCAGAACGGCGGTGTAGTTTCCGTCAACGTCTCGCCAATCCAATTGCGCAGGCCTGAATTTCCCGATGAGGTACTCCACATTCTCGATCAGACCGGGCTGCCACCTAACCGACTTGAACTGGAAGTAACCGAGACTGCTTTGATGGGGGGCGACGAGTTCCTCGTACAAGCGACTCTCGCGCGACTGAGAGCTCATTGTGTCATGATAGCGCTGGATGACTTCGGGACTGGATACTCGTCACTCAGCCACCTCATCATATTTGGCATTGACCGCATCAAAATAGACAGGTCGTTCGTTGCTCTTCTCGGCACCCGCAAAGACGGTGCTGCGATAGTTTCCGCCGTTGTTGCTCTCAGCCATAGCCTAGGTCTCGCCACGACCGCAGAAGGCGTCGAGACAAACGAGCAGAGAGACTTCCTCATCGCGGCTGGCTGCAGTGACCTTCAGGGCTTCCTCTTTTCGCGGCCGGTGATCGAACCCGACATGACACTCAAGCCCCCAAAAGCGGCCAGGCCCGCTTAGGTGCGCGAAGTCCATGACGCAGTGGAAAGCGGAATGGCAGCTGTCTGAAAGCTGCCAATGGATGAAATGCAGCTACTCCAGCTATCGAAACGTCACCATCTCGGCCAAACCCGCTTCTCGTGACACGATGGGTTCGTATCCCAAGTCGCGCCTTGCTTTTTCGATGTTGAGGGTAATTTCCACGGCTGATGTTGCATAGGCCTGCAATGTCAGCGGTGGCACAAAACCTCCCCGCGATGCTCTGTGCAGAACGGCACCTAGATCTGCGATGAGCCGGAGAATGATCCGAGGAATTGACTTCGGTGGCGCGGCCACCCCCTGCGTTGCCAGCATGTCTGTGACAAACCGGCGGAATTGCACCGGCAGCTCATCCGCCAGGAAGTAGACCTCCCCGTCCTTGCCCTTCAGAATGGCACGCTCGATACCCGCACAGAGGTTAGCAATGTGAATGGTCGAGGTAAGATAGTCGCCTTTGCTGATCCAGGCGAATTGTCCTGACTGAACCGCGCCCAGCAGTTGCGGCAACGCGGTGGTGTCATCGCGGCCCCAAACCATGCGGGGTCGTATCGCAATCACCGTCATGCCGGCCTCGTTGAACGACAGGGCCAATCGTTCGGCGCGCGCTTTGCTGGAGGAGTAGGAGCCAGCGGGCCGGCGCGGAAAGGGACGACTTTCGTCGACATTGACCAGAGGGCGACCGTCGGCAAGAACCGACTCCGTGCTGACCATGATGGCACGCAGAATGCCGGCGGCCTTGGCCGCATCGAAGACGGCTCGCGTACCATCTTCATTGACGCGGTGTTGAGCCTTTCCACCTACTCCGTGATTGAGATCGGCCGCCGCATGGATCAGTACGTCGCAGCCCGCCATGCCCTCAACGAGGTTGGCACTGAACAGGTCACCCGAAAACGGCTCAGCGCCCAAGTCTGACACTTTCTGGGCTGAGCTTGGCGATCGTGCCAGCGCCATGATCGGAATGCCTTTGCCATGAAAGTGGCGGATAAGGTTTCTCCCGATATAGCCGCTGCCGCCGGTTAGGAAGATACGGCGGATTGGCAATGCGGTATCGGTCGCCGCAGCGGGCACTGCGCCGTTGGTCTTGGTCATGTCCGTCTCCAGATGTGGTGTGTTAGTCGTTTCTTGGTGTGGCGTTCACCAGCCATCCGATCTCGCGGATGATCTGTGCCCGTTCGGCTGGGTCGAAATGGTGGAAGTCCAAAAATTCGAGGAACTTGAGCCCTTCGAGCGTTAGGTAAGCTAGGGTGGCACCTCGCGGCGACGTCGACTCGTCGACAATCCGCGCGATGGTTGCGGCCTGACTGTCCTGCATGCGCTTTCGCAAGGACGCGTCGAGCGTCAACGCAGCACTGAGGTTCAGTGCGACCGGCTTAAATGCCTCAGGCGGTGGCTGAGCGGCGACCTGGATGCGACCGCGGATGGCGATGCTTCCTCCCTCGGGAAGAGCTGCCTCAACCCGGGCATGCTGCTCCTGATCGGCCCGAAAGGCCCTCTCTACGATGGCTTCGATCAGGGCCTGCTTGGTCTTGTAGTCGTAGATGACGCTGGCCTTGCTGATGCCCGCTTCCTTAGCCACGGCTTCGAGCGTCAGGCTGGTTGCGCCATCCCGTGCAACCACCGCCTCACCTGCGTCCAAAATCGACTGCTGGTCGATACTGCGTTTGCGGCCCATGGTGTCATCCGATTTATTTCCGACCGGACGGTTATTAAAATATGGGTGGCTTCCTGTCAAGCTAATGAAAGTGGCCGGACTTGAAGGCCAGTCCATGCAGACGCCACCGATGGCGCGCATAGCGCGCATATCTGTCAGGCCACCATGGGAGTGGGCGCCGAGACCTGATCTCGGACCAGCGCCAGGCAACAACGCATCGGAGCCGCGGTGGCATGATCACGACGAGCCTTGCGGCCACCCACCGAAACTACATCGCCTGCCTCAACCGGCAGAACTGGACCAATTTGGGCCGCTTAGCCGCCGATAATGTTCGTCACAATGGCAGGGCGTTGGGTCTCGATGGTTATCGGGACATGCTCGAAAACGACTTCCAGCAGATATCCGACCTCCGCTTCGCCATTTGGTTCCTGCTCGCTGATCCATCGCACATCGCGGCCCAGCTCTGGTTCGAGGTCCCCACTCGGGTCTCTCGCGACGTTTTAGCGCCGTTCTCGGCCGTAGTGGCGCTGATCGCCGTGTGCAGTCTCCAGCGGTCTACTCACGCTGACCTTCATCCTCGGGCCTCGTGTCAAACCTCAGAATCCAGCTATTCTGTTGCACCATGTGCCAGCTCGAGTGCCGTGGATCTGTCGTGCAACGAGGGAAGCCACCAGAACTGGCCGGATTTTCGCGGCACAAGAACGACACAAGGGCCGCTGGCTTTTCAACCAACGGCCCCTGCTAAGTGGCTGATCAAGATCAGCTAATTTGGTAGCGAAGGGCGGATTCGAACCGCCGACAAACGGATTATGATTCCGCTGCTCTAACCAACTGAGCTACTCCGCTTCAAGGAGCGCGCGGGTTTCCCCGGCGATGCATTTACTAGTTTTAGCACATCCACCTGTCAAGCCGCTAGTCGGGCTCATTGTGTGCGTAAGCCAGCAATCGCCTCACGCACCAGGATCAGGTCGTCTTCGAACTTTGCCTGCTCGCGCGCTTTGCCTTCCGGGTCGGGAATGCGCAGCAGGTAGGAGGGGTGGTTGGTGACGAAGAGGATTGTACCATCGTCCATGGTGATGGGGGAGCCACGTAGTTTGCCGATGGTGGCGGTCTTCCCGAGCAGGCTGGTTGCGGCGGTGGCGCCGAGGGCGACGATGACTTTGGGTTTGACGAAACCGATCTCGAGATTGAGCCAGAATTTGCAGGCCTGGACCTCGCCGCCGTCTGGCTTTTGGTGGATGCGTCGCTTGCCGCGTGGCTCGAATTTGAAGTGCTTGACCGCATTCGTGACATAGACCCGCGAGCGGTCGATACCCACTTTTTCTACAGCAGCATCAAGCACTTTGCCGGCAGGGCCGATGAAGGGCCTGCCTGCCAGATCCTCCTGATCACCAGGCTGTTCGCCGACGAACATCACGTCGGCATGTTCTGGTCCTTCGCCGAATACTGCCTGGGTGGCGTGCTCGTAAAGCGGGCAGCGCTGGCAGCCCTGCACGGCGGCGCGGGCATCGGCAAGGTTGGTGATTTCAGCTGCGTTTTCAGCGAGATTAGGCTCACGCGCCTGCTGGCGAAGGTGCCGCGATGGCGGCTGCGTTGCGGTG